>CADCRD010000193.1 GCA_902803725.1 uncultured Eubacteriales bacterium | reverse complement strand
GCAATCTTCCGCCAACGGCGGTTCTAAATACTTTGTAGTCTTCAAACTTCATATTAACAACTACCTCCTGTTAATATACTTCCACGCAATCCGTTTCTGATTAGTCATTTTACAGAACACAGATTAGCTAAAAAAACGTATAGCATGTGATCCATCTCAGGAAGGCATTTATTCTATCAATGCATCACACACAAATAAAAGCGAGGACATATGCCCCGCTGTTTATTTTTATGATTACTTTCTGAGTCCCAGTCTTGCGATCAGGCTTCTGTATCTTTCAAGGTCTTTTTCCTTAAGATAGTTCAGAAGATTTCTTCTCTGACCTACCATCTTCAGAAGTCCCCTTCTTGAGTGATGGTCTTTTTTATGGATCTTCAGATGCTCGTTCAGGTCATTGATTCTGTATGTCAGAAGTGCTACCTGTACTTCCGGTGAACCGGTGTCGCCTTCTTTGAGCTGATATTCCTGCATTATCTGCGCTTTTTGTTCTTTTGTTATCATGACAAAATACTCCTTTTCTTTCATACACCTTTTCCGGGTCGCCGTCAGGAGTGGTCGGTCGACTAAGAAAAGGTATCAGTTTAACGAACGATTAATATTAGCATTTATGGTACAGCATGTCAAGGAATATATACACGTGGCAGTCTCTGACCGAACGCAGCAATTATCTCATTCGGAATTGTGCCTGTTGCCTCGCCGATTTCTTCAGCTGTGATTTCAAGATCACCTGACTGACCCATCAGGATCACTTCGTCACCGACCCTGACATCCGGAACATCCGTCACATCGATCATAAACTGATCCATACAGATATTACCTGCAACCGGAGCATAAACACCATTTACGATCACTCTGGCTTTGGGTGACCAGGGACGCGGATACCCATCTGCGTATCCGACGTTGCATGTCGCGATCAAACTCTTTCTGCCCGCTCTGAATCTGCGGCCATATCCAACCGAATCACCTTCATTTACCTCTTTGATCTTCATGATGTTGGCCTTGACCTGCATCACCTTTTTTATCGGCACCTGATCCTTGTTCAGTTCGTCCATTGAATAATGTCCGTAAAGAATGATCCCGGGTCTGACATGAGTATAATAAGTGTCCGGCAAATCTATGATGCTGGCACTGTTCGAGAAACTCTTTATCTTCATGTCTATGCCGTTCTCTTCAAGTTTACTGATTATCTTCCTGTAATTTTCCAGCTGATAGTAAGAATATTCCTTGTCGGCGTTGTCGGCATCCGACATATGCGAAAACATACCAACATATTCAAAATTCGGCAGCTCATCCATCTTTTTGATTTCAGAAATATAATCGTCATCCGGTCTGTAACCTATACGCCCCATTCCCGTATCAAACGCAATGATACCTCTTGCTGTTTTTCCCTGTCGTCTGCCTTCATCAGACAATACCTTTGCAAATTCATACGAGTCCAGTGCCGGGATCACATTGTAATAAACGATAGAATCTGCATTTTCTTCAGATGACAAACCAAGAATGATCACTTCATCATAAGAAAAACCATGAGTTTTTAATGTAACAGCTTCACCTAAAGAAGCCGTCGCGAACCAATGAACACCCATTGCTCTGAGCTTTTCACAGATCCTCACCGAACCGCAGCCATAGCCGTCGGCCTTGACCACGCCAATTAGCTCATGCCCTTCTCCAATATGATTCCTAACGGACTGAACATTATATTCGAAATTCTTAAGATTTACCTCGACCCATGCCGGTCTTAATGTTTCTTTATACATAATCTTTCTCCTGCCATTTTACTGCGCTATTTTTGCGACATTATTGTCCCTTGTTCAAAGTATGTGTTATCACATTTTCATATCTGTTTCGACGTTTTCAGTATACCATTGATGTAATCATATTTCATCAGCACAATTGTGCATTCTTTTACGGATTTTATCCTTTTCTCTTTTTTCCATGTGCCGCATAAAAAAAAGCGGGCTTAAATTTTTCCCGCTTTTACTGACAAAATCTGACTATTAATCTTCCAGACTGACGCTGCTGTTGTGATATACCTTCTGAACATCGTCATTGTCTTCAAGGACTTCGAACATTTTCTTCAGGTTCTTGATATCATCAGGATCTGTCGGTTCTGATTCCATATTAGGAATGTTTTCGATGTCGGCTTCGACAGGTTTATATCCTGCGGCAATTATAGCATCCTTTACTTCATTGAAATCATTGGGGTCTGTCAGGATCTCAAAGCTGTCATCATATTCCTGCATGTCTTCCATGCCTGCTTCGAGTGCTGCTTCCATCAGCTCATCGCCGTCGATTTCATCTGTCTTTTCTATTACAATAACACCTTTACGGTTAAACATGTACGAAACACATCCCGGAGTGCCGAGATTGCCGCCGTATTTATCGAACGAACTGCGGACAGATGCTGTTGTCCTGTTCTTGTTGTCTGTCAGTGTCTCGACCACAAATGCAACACCTGAAGGACCATATCCTTCAAATATCATTTCTTCGTAGACCTCGCCGGCGATCTCCCCTGTTCCTTTTTTGATGGCTCTGTCTATATTTGCATTCGGCATATTGATGCCCTTTGCCTTATCTATCGCATGTTTAAGAGCTATATTGTATTCAGGATCTCCGCCGTCTCTGGCCGCAACTGTGATAACACGTGCGTATTTTGTGAATAAAGCCGCACGGCGCTTATCCTGTGATTCCTTTCTTCCTGCTATCGTTCCATGTCTTCCCATAGTATTATCATATCCTTTCTCTGATTTTTCCGTGCAGTATTATACACCCGATTACCGATTTGCTCAACAGGTTATTTTTAGTTATATCCCCTGAATCAATTTAAATAATGTTCAACTAATAATTTGCACTGAGCAGCAGTGTGTCCTGATAAAGACCATAGTCTGAACCGAACGTTTCCGAGCAATGATCAGCTGTGTTTTTCAAGATTCTTATAAGCCGTCGCCATCATCAGCTTGATACGGTTCAGCTGGTTAACATCGCTGGCACCCGGGTCATAGTCGATTGCAACCACATTGGCATATGGATTGCGCTTGCGAAGAGCCTTGAGCATACCCTTGCCCGTTACATGGTTTGGCAGGCACGCAAACGGCTGCATACAGACAATGTTTTCGACGCCGCTGTCTATGAGTTCGACCATTTCACCTGTCAGCAGCCAGCCCTCACCACACTGGTTGCCCAGCGATATGATCTCCTGAGCTTTTTCAGCAGTCTCACTGATGAATGCAGGCGGTTTGAATCGTTTGCTCTCATCAAGTGCCTGTCTTGCCGTCTTCCTCATGAATTCGACCGCAGCAATACCCGCCTTGTTGATATTCATCTGCTTTTTAGAGCCTGAAAGGTGCTTGTAGTTAAATTCTTTGCTGTACATTCCGTACAGGAAGAAATCTATCAGATCCAGCACCACTGCTTCTCCGCCTTCGCTTTCGATGACTCCAACAATATCATTGTTCGCATTCGGATGATATTTAACAAGGATTTCACCCACGACGCCGACCTTCGGTTTCTTTATGGTTTCATCCAGTTCCAGTGCATCGAACGCCCTGACGATCGATTTCACCGTGCTTTTGAACTTAATAAGAGAACCTGTATATACATTTCTGCGTGCGACGCGGGACCACTTGGCATAGAGCGCATTTGCGGAACCCGGGACCTTTTCATACGGACGTGTGGCATACAGCACCTTCATGAAAATATCGCCATAAACAAATCCCATCAGTATACGCTTTATCAGCGGCAATGTTATCTTGAATCCCGGATTCGTTTCGAGACCTGCCCAGTTAACGCTTATAACAGGGATCTGCGGCATATCAAGGTCCTTAAGAGCCTTTCTCAGCAGAGCAACATAGTTGCTGGCTCTGCATCCTCCGCCGGTCTGCGACATGAATATGGCCGTCTTGTCGAGATCCAGATCGCCGTTCTTAAGATAAGAAATGATCTGGCCCAAAGAAACGATAGTCGGATAGCAGGCATCGTTGTTGATATATTTCAGGCCCTCATCTACAGCATTCGTATCAACTTCAGGCAGCAGAACTGTCTTATATCCTTCACGCCCCAAAGCTGTTTCAAGGAACTGGAAATGCAAAGGCGACATCTGCGGTATCAGTATCGTGTAATCGTTTTTCATCTCCTTTCCGAAGATCTTCCTCTTAAAAGGCTCTGTATTTTCTTTATGTTTTATGTCATTCTTCTCACGCTCGTCCATTGCGGCTTTCAGTGATCTGATCCTTATCTTTGCCGCGCCAAGCGAGTTGACTTCGTCTATTTTGAGAACTGTGTAAAGCTTGTTGCTCTTTTCCAGGATCTCCTCGACCTGGTCGGTAGTCACGGCATCAAGCCCGCATCCGAATGAATTAAGCTGTACCAGTTCTATATCATCAGTCTGGGCAACAAACGTTGCTGCACGATACATTCTTGAATGGTACATCCACTGGTCGAGGACTCTGATCGGACGTTCAAAATCAGCCAGATGCGCAACCGAATCTTCTGATAGTACCACCATGTCGAATGATGCTATCAGCTTGTCGATACCGTGATTGATCTCGGGATCCAGATGATATGGCCGGCCTGCCAGCACTACGGCTTTCTTTCCGTTCTGACGCGCATACCGAAGAGCATATTCGCCTGCCTTTCGGATCTCTCCGTGGAACTTTCTGTCTTCTTCTCTTGCTGCCTTTACAGCTTCTGCGACCTCAGACTTTGTAACGCCGGAGAACCCAATAGTTTTAAAGAGTTCACGCGCCAGTCTGCTGTCATCGTCATATGGCAGGAACGGGTGCGAAAATCTGACGTCTTCTTCTTCAAAGACATCGTCCATATTATTGCCTATTACCTCAGGATATGTCGCAACGATCGGACAGTTATAGTGATTTGGAGCCGTCGGATCCTCTATCCTCTCGTAATTGATGCTGGGATAAAATATCCATTTGCATCCCTGGTCAACGAGCCATTTTATATGCCCGTGGACCATCTTAGCCGGATAACAGGCCGTATCAGATGATATCGTTTCCATTCCCGATTCATAGATCGCCTTGCTGGATTGCGGCGAGAGAAGTACTCTGAATCCCAGCTTTGTAAAGAACGTGAACCAGAACGGATAATTTTCATACATGTTCAGAACACGGGGAATTCCTACCGTGCCTCTTAGAGAAGCTTCTTCGCTCAGAGGCTCGTAATCAAATAATCTGTTGAATTTGAATTCATAAAGATTCGGATTGCTGTTCTCGTTTTTCTGTTTTCCTTCTCCGCGCTCACAGCGATTGCCTGTGATGAATCTGCTTCCATCACTGAATTTGTTGATCGTAAGCAGACAGTTGTTCTCACAGCCGCCGCATCGCGCGTGACTGTTTTCTATAGTAAAGCTGTCCAGTTGCTCAGGTCCGAGGATGGATGAAACCGTGTCTTCAACGTAATTTTCTTTTGCGATAAGGGCTGCGCCATAAGCACCCATGATGCCGGCAATATCCGGTCTGGTGACGTTCTTGCCAATGATCCTTTCCATGCTGCGCAGAACTGCATCATTGAGGAACGTTCCCCCCTGAACAACGATCTTATCCCCGGCCTCATCACTGTTTCTGAGTTTTATTACTTTATACAATGCATTCTTGATTACCGAATAGGACAAACCGGCAGATATGTCGCCGATAGTTGCACCCTCTTTCTGAGCCTGCTTTACCTTTGAATTCATGAATACCGTACAGCGGGTTCCCAGATCGACCGGTGCCTCAGAAAACAATGCTTCTTTTGCGAAAGTCTTTGCATCCATATTCACTGATTTGGCATATGTTTCTATGAACGAACCACATCCCGAAGAGCAAGCCTCATTAAGCATGATATTATAGATCGCATTGTCCTTGATCTTCATGCATTTCATGTCCTGGCCGCCAATGTCGAGAATGAAATCGACTCCGGGCAAAAATTCAGCTGCAGCCTTATAGTGAGCCATCGTCTCTATTTCTCCGAGGTCAGCCTTGAACGCAGCCTTCGTTAGACCCTCACCATAACCTGTGACGCATGTGTTTGCGATATAAGCTCCTTCCGGCATACCGGCATATATTTTTCTCAGGATCTGAATTACAGCCTCGATCAGTTTGCCTTCATTGCTGCGGTAAAAATCAAAGAGAAGATTCTTATCCTCATCGATCAGCGCAGCCTTTGTCGTAGTAGAGCCTGCATCTATACCGAGGAACAGCTTTCCCTTAGCCTTTGAAAGATCTTTTCTCCTGATCCTGTCTTTATCGTGACGCGCACGGAATTTATCATAATCAGCCTGATTCCTGAAAAGCGGTTCTATATGTTTCGTCTCGCTCATTTCATCAGCATCGAGATCATTGATGCAGCTGATGAGATCGCTGATACTGCGCACATCATGCTTTTCTGCCAGCATTGCCGCACCTATAGCAACAAAATATTTAGAGTTGTCCGGGAAGATGACCTGCTCCGGCGGCAGCTGAAGCGTTTCTATAAAACGTTCTCTCAGTTCAGAAAGAAAACTCAGCGGACCGCCCAGAAATGCCACATTGCCCCGGATGACATGCCCGCATGCAAGGCCTGAGATAGTCTGATTTACTACTGCCTGAAAT
>CADCRD010000192.1 GCA_902803725.1 uncultured Eubacteriales bacterium | reverse complement strand
CAGAATTTTGTTGATTCTCTTAACTATCATGATCCTACTCTCCTAACTACAACTACTTTACCTTTTAATAATTTCATATAGAGTTTTCTAAGGAGTGCTGGACTCTTATGGCCAAGTTACTTCGGGCGAAGGCCTCTCAGAGTCCGGACCAGTAAAAAAATAATAGCATCCAACGTGTTGATTTTCCAGCGCAAGACACTATTCTTCATATAAACGTCACTTTTTGAGTTTTTGCGGCACTATATGTTGTTTTGTGCATTATACCTAAACACAAGCGTGTCGTTTTCTGTAAACTTACAGACTGTCTACGCATTAGCATATTGGAAACATCCATCAAGATGCGTGACGAACGCAAACGTCGGAAACTTACTGATAAGCATCCAAAACAGACGGGTTATCAGTAAAATTTCAACGATTCCGACGATTACAGCGGTCTTCAATTTTACAACTTACGTTTTCTGCCCACGTTCACTGCTCTAATTTATTGCCCCTGTTTATTATTCCAGCAGCGATGTCTGGATCAGGTATACTTCCTCTCTTAAGAGGCGGGCCTGTTCTTCAGTGATCCTGCCGCTCATGCGCAGCTCTCTTATCTGATCCAGTTCCATATTGAGCATATTCGCGTCTGCTTCATCATTGAATCTGCGTGCTTTGGCAAACTGCTCACCGGTACGGGCTTTCAATCCTGCCGGCAGTTGTACTGAGCCGGGACCTTCATCTATGTCACATGCATCGCCCACCTGGATATCCTGTCCGTAATTGATCCTTCCCCACAGTGACTGCAGGGCTGTTTCATGTTCCTGTATCAGTATGCCTGCTGCATCCGCACGCATTTTACTTTCTGCCTGATCACACTGAGTTTCAGCCGAACTATTCTTTGTTCCGGCCTGGTCTCCTGAGACTGAGTCAAGTTTAGCAGACTCACGCTGCACTTTTTTAAGATATCTGACAGCTTCGTTTTCCAGTTCAATTGCAAATGCACATGTTTCATAGTATATTCTGGCTTCTGCTTCACTGTCATAGTCGCCGTTTTTCAGTTTCTTTCCGGCTAACCGCATCATCAGCCTGCCTTTCCGGTGCTCGAATCTCGAACCGATTTTCTCAGCCCCATCAAAATATCCGATCGATTCTCTTATAGCCGGCAACACTAAATAATAAGGCAGCCTGTCCATGACAGGTGTGCCATGAAGCTCTGACTGAATCTCATCAGCTTTTTTCTGCTGTGCCTCAAGGACTTCATCTATCAGTTCTTCTATCAAACCGCTTTTACACTGGTTTTCAAATCTCAGTCTCATCAGCCTGACTCTGTACCGTGCCAGAGATAATCTGAGCGCCGGCGCGAAATCTGCCTCTTTATATTTTTCCAGCAGCTCGGAAGCTTCCCTGACCACAGCATCTATCACCATGATCCTGGCATTTGCCAGTTCCTGCTCCTCACCTTCATTTGTCTCTTTGGGTGCCAGTTTCGGCAACAGAAAATCGGCCAGCAACAATGTAAACAGTATCACTCCTGATGTCATAAATATTATCAGATCTCTTTGCGGGAACGGCTGCCCGTCTTCTGTCACCATTGGTATTGTCAGGATGATCGACAGTGTAACTGCGCCTTTCGGGCCTGCTATCGTTGTAACTATGGCATCCTTCACAGAAGAGCGGGGATTTTTTATACCGCGCTTTCCGGTATCATCATCCTTTCTGATCATATCTATCAGGATCAGCCAGATGAATCTGAGTACCATTATGATCAAGGTAATGGACAGCATAGCCAAAATGATCGCGCCCGCGGATTCACCGCCCATGGATTCCGGATTGAGGACTTTCGGCAGCTGCATACCAAGCATTACGAACAGTACTCCGTTTATCACAAACAGTATCACTTCCCAAAAGCTGTTTGAGACCATCTTCTGTCTTGCATATTCAGGCGGGACTATGTTCCCCGTTTTTTCCTGCATAATGAGACCTGCTGCTACGACCGCAAGAATGCCGCTGACGCCCAGTTCCTCTGCAAGCAGAAATATCAGGAACGGTGACAGAACTTCGTAGATGACATGTGATGTTATGCTTACATATCCCCTGAGGCGCATCCAGTTCATTAGAGTACTGCTTGCCGCACCCAGCAGTATTCCAAGAGCGATCCCTCCGAAAAACAAGACTGCAAAAGTAATGCCTGCGTTTTTCAAAGAAAATGCGCCGGTCACCGCCGCTGCAATAGCAAACTGAAAAGATACGACACCTGATGCGTCATTTATCAGAGCTTCGCCGGACAGGATCGTTGACTGATGACTGCTGAGGTCTACAGTTGAGCCGAGAGCCTGTACTGCTGCAGCATCAGTAGGTCCCAGTGCTGCAGCGCATGCGAACGCAGCAGCCAGCGGTATTGACGGAATGATCAGATTCAGTGCGAATCCTGCCGCCAGAACACTTGCTATCACAAGAGTTATTGCCATAGAAAGTACAGATGCCTTGTTTTTCCAGAGCATGGATCTGTCTGTTTCTTTTGCTTCCATAAAGAGAAGGGGCGTTATGAACAGAGCCATAAAAAGCTCTGCGTCGACTTCTATTTGCGAAAGGCCGGGGATCAAAAAAGCCATAACGACCCCGACACCTATCTGAAGCAGCGGCAGCCCCATGTGAGATACGATCTGATCTAGTATGGCCGAAGCCATTACGCATGCTAACAATAT
>CADCRD010000191.1 GCA_902803725.1 uncultured Eubacteriales bacterium | reverse complement strand
GCGTTACCATCAATGTTCGCGGATCAGGCGCAGAAACATTTGCCAGCTGCTTGAGCGGTGTCGGTGTTCCGTAATAATTTACCTCGACCCTGTCAAGAAGTGCGGGATTTGCTCTTCCGGCTCTGACAGCATTCAGCTCTTCCTTTAGATTGTCCTTACTCTTTGAAAGTTTTTCTTCCAGTGTTGTTAATACCTGTTCGCTCATTTTTATCCTCCTTGATCATACCCGTTTAAACTGCCGGGTCATATAATCTGATGTTGCATTTTGCAATATTATTTCTAAGTGATTATTGTACCTATCTTCTCGCCTGAGACAGCCTTCATTACGTTGCCTTCCTCAGCAATAGCAAATACCTGGATATCTATGCTGTTATCTCGGCAAAGCGATGCTGCCGTTGAATCCATGACCTTAAGATCCTTTTCCAGAACATCCCAGTGTGACAGTTCATCATATTTAACTGCAGAAGGATCAAGCTCAGGATCGGCGGAATACACACCGTCGATCTTCTTGGCCAGAAGAATAACATCCGCATCGATTTCTGCAGCTCTTAAGGCAGCCGCTGTATCAGTGGAAAAGAACGGATTTCCTGTACCTGCTCCGAATATTACGACTTTTCCTCCCTCGAGATGATGTATGGCTTTCCTTCTGATATATGGTTCTGCGACCTCTCTCATCTCGATAGCTGTCTGCACTCTTGTGGGTATCATCAGCTCTTCAAACGCCTCCTGAAGAGCCAGTGCATTCATACATGTTGCAAGCATACCGATATAATCAGCTGTTGCTCTGTCCATATTGCTGCTGGTTCTTCCTCTCCAGAAATTGCCGCCGCCCACAACGATAGCGATCTCGACGCCGCTGTCATACACCTGTTTCATTTCGCCGGCGATTTTTTTGACCGTCGGTGTATCGATGCCGAATTTGCTGTCTCCGGCCAGTGATTCACCACTTATTTTTAATAATACTCTTTTATACTTTGGTTTCATAAACGCCTCCTTATTTGCCTGTTTTTCATTATAACATATAATCAGCCGGTGTCACTTGTCTTTTTAGACCATAATTGCTATTATTAAAAAATACTATTATTATAGTAACATGTGTTTTTTAAAAGGAGGAAAACGTTATGGCATTATTGAGGTGTCCGGAATGCGGACATGCGGTCTCTGAGCAGGCGGACAAATGTCCCAACTGCGGATGTCCGGTCAGTCAGGCGGGTCCCGCGGAAAATGTTCATGCAGCCCCTGCGGCAAATTCATATACAAATCAGACGCATAATGTATATGAATATGAAAAAAAGAAAGTAAAAAAGAAAAAAAGATCCGGAGCGAAGACAGCTGCAGTTCTTATCATTCTGTGCCTTATTATCGGCGGAGCGGTGTACGCATTCTTTTACATGAATGATCAGAAAAAGGATGATACTTCGGGTACAGATCAGCAGAAAACCGAGCAGCAGCAGGATAACGAAGTTCGCGATGCCGCCGGCGAAGACAGTCAGACTCAGGAGCAGACGGATCAGAGTGATCAGCAGACGGATGATGACGAAGAATACTATGAGCCTGCCGATGACGGCGGCACCGATGATAACGGTGCTGAAGGCGGTCAGGATGTCACAGACGACAATCCGTGATAGTTTGAAAAAAACAAAAATGGGCTGCTGCATCAGAGTTCAAAATCTGATGCAGCGCCCTTTTTTCAATTCTGCAAAATCTCTATGATCGTTAAAAGAATACCGCCTCCGGATTATCGCTGTTTTTGTAATTCATGTTTTTAAGGAACACCTGAGTTCCGTATCCGGGATCCAAAGCTATGAAACTCTTAAGAGACACATTGTCATATGTCGTGCCTGCCATATATCCTATGACTGTAACAAAGTGATTATTCCCGGTACTCTTATTGTGCAGGTTGATTATACAAGGTCTGCCATTTGTGATCTCCTTAAGTGCCGCCTTGTAACAGTTTTTGCATGTCTGGTACCATACGGGGCTGCCGCCTGCCATATACCAGTAAGCATAATGTGACTTAAATCCATATTCATTATAAAGCTGCTTATAATATGAATTATATTTCTTTTTTAATGGAAAACTGCCGTCCAGAACGGTCCGTGCATAAGCCATCGCATACTGTCCGCATGGACCGGAAACAGGCTGTCTGCCTATAGAGCTGATGGTGCTGTAATTATATGACAGTCTGTATCCTCCCTTTCTGATACTACCGGATGCTGCATATTTTACAGACCTTGAATTAGCTGTAGTTCTTCCAACTCTGAATTTTTTGTTGACCACATATTTTTCCTGACCATATTCATCGACAGCATATATTTTATATCTGTATGTTCCGGCAGAGAGACGGCCGAATTTAACAAGAGGATCAACTTCAGCAATATCAAAAGTCCTGGCAGAAGATCTTTTAAGTCTGAAGGTCTTTACCTTATAGTACCCATTGATCCATTTTCCTGATTTAGTAGTTATTCCGACATGGACTTTTTTAAGCCTGAACTTTGATTTGACTTTACCGTTCATGGTAAAAGAAGTGCCTTTAATATGTCTTGATGAAGGCTTGGTTATTCTTTTGCCGTAAATTTTAGAAACAGTAAAGCGTTTGCTTACAAGGATCTTTCTCTTTTCTTTAGTACTGCGGGCTTCTATAGAATAACGGTATTTACCTGCTTTCAGAGAAGCAAAACGCAATCGGGCGTCGATTTTTTTTAAGTTGAAAGATCGCTTCTTTGGGTTAACAATAATATTCATTTTGTTAATCCATTGCCCTTTTTCATTCTTAACCCCACATCTGACATAAGTCAGTTTATATTTTGATTTTACTGTTCCTCTCACGGAAAACGGCCGTCCGTGATATTGATGTGC
>CADCRD010000190.1 GCA_902803725.1 uncultured Eubacteriales bacterium | reverse complement strand
GAATGATCCGTCAGGGGAGAGAAACGGCAGAAGAAAGATGGCAGAAAAAGAGCCGTCTGTGTTTTCAGGCACAGGCGGCTTTTGCTTATGAAAATTGTGTATTAAATACTGGAATTATGAATTCAGCTGTTTGGATGTGAGGCGAGAATACCAGAAGGCAGGTGAGCCAGCACCAGCGCGCATGCGGCTCCGACAATAATGCCACAGACGATGCCGGAAAACAGCAGCACCGGAAAGTAGATGAACATGGCGAAGTTTTCTACTATAGCGGCAGCGGTCACTAGCTGACCGAGGTTGTGCATTACTCCTCCCGCAACACTCAGACCGATCACAGAAAAGATATCGGTCTTTTTCAGCACCAGCATAACAGCGAATGACAAAAGCCCTCCCGCCAGAGAATAGATGATCCCGAACACTCCTGAAAACAGAAAACCGGCAAGAAAGATCCTGATAAGATTGATCGTCAGAGCAGCTTTCGCATCCAGTGTGTACAGTGAGATCAGCACAACGATGTTGGCGATGCCCAGCTTGACTCCGGGGATCCCGATGCTGAAAGGCAGTATTGCCTCAATATATGAAAAGATCAGAGCCAGAGTGGTCAGAAGGGCAATGTATGATATACGCTTACTTCGAGATTGTGTCGTATTCATCAGACCCTCCTTTTATTTCGATCATGACCTTGTGTGGCAGGCAGACAATGGTCTGGGAAGGTTTGCTGATCTTTCCCTGGCGGATGCAGTCCTTTCCGTGACAGTCGGCGGTTTTCATATAGATCTGACCGTTTTTGATCACTGCGATATTTCCTGTCTTAAGGTCTATAGTGCGGTCTTTTGACAGATCGTATGTGCCGAAAACCTTGCCGTCAATGGTGATTTCGGCATGCGTCCCGGAGGCTGCGCTGATATGCGTCAGATAAGCCGAAGCAGCTATACCGGCTATGATCAGCACGATGATCAGAAAGATATCTGTTTTCCGGATAGTTTTAAGTATTGTTGACATTATATGCGATCTTCCTTTATTATTGTTTTGGCTGTTGCCAGCCGATCGATACAAGCAAATGGCGCTTGGTCGTATAAGCTTATATAAAAACAAACCATTAACGGAGGTATTATGAAACGAATAGTTAGCCTCAGCTTACTCTGCATAATGCTCATTATAGCACAAACAGGGTGCGGACAGAAAGAGAAAAAAGAAATATCGGACAGTGGATTTTATCTGGACACTCAGTGCACGATAACTGTATATTCAGAAGATGAAGAAAAGGGAAAAGAAATCGTTGCGGATGCCTTTGAACTATGTAAGAATTATGAAGACAAGATGAGCAAGACGATAAAGGGCAGTGATGTTTACAAAGTGAATAATGCCGGTGGCAAAGCTGTCAGTGTCAGTGATGAGACAAAAGAAGTCATTGAGATGGGAATTGAAATGTGTGAGGCCAGTGATGGTAAGTTTGATATCACGGTTGGCAGGCTCACTGATCTTTGGGATTTCAAATCGGATGATCCTGAAGTGCCGTCAGAAAATGACCTGGAGCAGGCTGTCAGTACAGTTGGCAGTGAGAAAATAAAAATCAGAGGTAATGATGTCGTGATCGAAGGGGGCAAGGCGAAGATCGATCTGGGCGGTATAGCCAAAGGATATATCTCCGGAAAGGTTGCCGACTTTATTGAAGAACAGGGTGTGGAGAACGCTGTAATCAATTTCGGCGGGAATGTCGTTACTATAGGTAAAAAAACAGACGGTTCAGACTGGAATGTCGGTATTCAGGATCCGAATGCTGAAGGACAGCAGATCCTGGGCGTGACAAAGGCGGCTGATCAGGCGGTCATTACATCCGGCATATATGAAAGGAAATTCAAAGCCGGCGGCAAGACATATCATCATATAATTGATCCTAAGACAGGTTATCCCGTTGAAAATGATGTCGAAGGCGTTACGCTAAAATGCCCGCGGGATAAAGCCGGACAGTGTGATGCGATGAGTACTATATGTCTGCTGATGGGCAGTGATGAGGGCATGAAGTTCATCGAATCAAATAAAGATTTTGAGGCACTGTTTTACTGCAAAGACGGATCTGTTAAAAAGACAGAAGGGATGGATTTTGAGAAAAGAGAAT
>CADCRD010000189.1 GCA_902803725.1 uncultured Eubacteriales bacterium | reverse complement strand
GTCTTTCAAAGCATATTCATCACAAATGCTTCCACATTTATCAGGAGAACCATCATCTACCAAAATGATCTCCAGATTCTGATATGTTTGATAGATAATGGAATCCACACACTTATTCAGATATTCTTCGACCTTATAAATAGGTACAATAACAGAAATCAAAGGCAGAGTCTTATCGACTTTCATATCATCTCTCCTATCAATTCGCTATACACAATCTTATTCACAAATAGCCGCATAAATATCCTTCATTTCTTGCTGCGAAATCATTTTATCAAATTTTCTCGCCGTTAAAAGACAATTTTCTTTCATTCGGCTTTTTTCTTCTGAAGACAGCACAGACAATTTTCGAATGGCATCAGCAAATTCATCCGCAGAAAATGGATCACATAAATAACCAGTTTCACCGTTTATTACATATTCCCTTATGCCTTGCACATCAGAACCAACCACGGGTACTCTGCTCGCTAACGCTTCGAGACCCGCCATTCCCAATCCTTCTCTTACCGAAGGAATTACTGCAATATCTGCACAATGATTTAGTTCCGGAATATCATGTCTATGCCCTGCCAGTATCAATCGCACGCCACTCTGCTCTGCAAGCTGCTTCAGATATTCTTCCATTCCAGAATTAACCACTGATCGACCACATAATACAAAAACATATTTATCTTTTTCTTCTATTTTTGACAAAGCCTTTATAATAATCTGATGATTTTTTCTATCAGATAATTCTCCAACTCCAAGAATCATAATATCATCAGCAGCAACACCGATTGAATTTCTGTATGATATTTTGTCTACTTGTACATTTTCAAATCTGTTACAATCCAGTCCTACACTGTGTATAATATATGTATGCTTACAATGCATTTTTTTTGCATTATTTAGGTCTTCATGGTTGATCGTTATAATGGCATCACAATACTTAGATGCAAACTTTTCCATATTATAATATAACATCCATGTCTTCTTTGAAGATCTATCCGTAAACGTAAAGCCGTGTGTCGTATAGATTACTTTTGTGCCTTTTTTTCTATACTTTTTGGCAGCTAACCTTACCAACAGACCAACAATGGGTGTATGACAATGAATCAGGCTGTATCCATTCTTTAACACTGTCTTTATCTGTTTATAAGCACGAAAGTTTTGTTTGGACACAGGACTCTTTGTATCAAAATCAATCTGAAAAAATTCAATTCCCATCTTTTTCAACCGATCTATTTCAACAGCAGGACTTCCGTCTTTCATCAATCCGTTCATTGCTACAGATACTTCATAACCCATATTTTGAAGAGTTTTTATATCATTCCATAAAAATGTCAGAAAACCGGCAAGATTCACTACGATTAAAGCTTTTTTCTTCATATCATACTTCCTCTTTTTTCATCACTGAATCATAAATCTGTTTTAACTGTTTATAGTGATAACCCCATGTATAATATTTATTGAACAATGCCACAGAAGCAGCTTTCATGTCTTCATACTTCTGAACTGAAAGCTGTTCCATATCTTGAAAAGCTTTTGATAAATCTTCTTCATTTCCAGGCTTGAACAAGAAACCGTTATTATGTATAAGTTCAGGAATCCCACCAATATCCGCACCAATAATCGGTCTACCCAGTTGCAGAGATTCTATTGCAGAATATGGTCCGTTTTCATACCATTCAGACGGCAGCACAACTGCCTTTGCATTGCCAACAATATCGGTCAGTTCTTGTCCCGACTTAAAACCAAGTAAATCAATATTGCTAATATTCTTATCAACTAAATATTGACTTATTTCTTCTTTCAACGGTCCGGTTCCAACAATTTTCAAGTGCACATTCATTGATTCTACAGCTTTTATCAGTGTAAGTATGCCTTTTTCTTCAGAAAGACGTCCAAAATATAAATAATACTGTTCGGAGTCATTAGTCGGATTGACAGCTGGTTTTTGTGCATTCAGAAAATTAGGAATATGGAACACCCTGTCCTTTTGAATTCCGAATTCTATAAATTTTTCCCGGTAAAATTTGCTGGGAGTAATAATGGCACCGATTGCATCATAGCTTTTTCTCCACTTGTGCAAATAACCTTCTACTACGTTGATACAGCT
>CADCRD010000188.1 GCA_902803725.1 uncultured Eubacteriales bacterium | reverse complement strand
TGTCTTTCAGATCGCGGCGAATATCGATGTGATCCCTCTGGAAGAGCTGTACTCCATGTGTGAAAAAGCAAGAGCACTGCTCCGGGGCAAGTGGGCATGCGGAAGGGTCATAGCAAGGCCCTACAGAATAATTGACGGTAAGCGTGAGAGAACGCCTGACAGAAAGGACTATGCTGTTTCTCCTCCGGAAGAGACACTGCTGGACAAGCTTGTTGCCGCGGGCAGGGATGTTTACGCGGTCGGAAAGATCCATGATATATTCAACGGACAGGGCATCACACAGTGGGTCCACACGGATAACAACATGGATGGTGTCGACAAGACGCTCGATGCAATGGATATGGATCTTGACGGACTTATCTTCACCAATCTGGTCGATTTTGACTCAAAATACGGCCACAGACGGGATCCGGAAGGCTATGCAAAGGCGATAGAAGAATTCGACGAGAGACTGCCTGAGCTCATGGCAAAAATGGGAAAGGACGATGTGCTGATGCTGTGCGCAGACCACGGGAATGATCCGACTCATACCGGTTTTGATCACACGAGAGAGTATATTCCTCTGCTGGTGTATGGAGAAAAGATCATTCCTGCTGATATGGGGACCAGAGATTGTTTTGGGGATATAGGTGCATCTATAGCAGAGATGTTCGGAGCGGGACCGACAGCGGTCGGAACCAGTTTTATGGCGCTATGCAGTAAGTAAGATCAGATAACCGGACGAAAGTGAGGCTCCCAATGAATATGTATGATATAATCCGTGACAAGAGAGACGGTAAAAAACTGACGGCAGAGCAGATCGGCTGTTTTGTGAAAGGCAGCACCAGCGGTGAAATACCCGATTATCAGATATCCGCGCTGCTGATGGCTATGTTTCTGAAAGGTCTTGATAAAGAAGAAACTTTTGATCTGACCCGGGCAATGAAAGACTCCGGTGAGACGCTCGATCTTTCTTCGATAAAGGGAATAAAGGTGGACAAACACAGCACAGGCGGCGTTGGTGACAAGACCACTCTGATAACTGCACCTCTGGCTGCAGCATGCGGTGTTCCTGTGGCGAAGATGAGCGGCAGAGGTCTGGGATTCACAGGCGGCACTATAGACAAACTGGAATCGATCCCCGGATTTAATATCGCGCTGGACACTGATCAGTTTATAAAAAATGTCAATGAGCACGGAATATGTGTAATAGGCCAGACTGCAAAAGTTGCCGCAGCAGATAAGAAATTTTATGCGCTGCGTGATGTCACAGCAACTGTAGACAATATCAGTCTCATATCTTCCAGTATCATGAGTAAAAAACTGGCGCTTGGCAGTGATGCCATTCTTTTGGATGTCAAGTGCGGCAGAGCGGCATTCATGCAGACTGAGGAGGCGGCGGCAGAGCTGGGTCAGATGATGGTCGATATAGGAAAGTCATTTGATAAAAAGACAGTTGCGGTCATCAGTTCCATGGATCAGCCTCTGGGCAGGGCAGTCGGCAACAGCCTTGAGGTGGCAGAAGCCATCAGGACACTGAAAGGGGAAGGCCCCGATGATATCACTGAGCTGTCTGTCGTTCTGGCAGGAATAATGATATATCTTTCGGGTCTTGCTTCTGATACAGATCAGGGCATCGAAACGGCGCGAGAGAGACTCAAAGACGGATCAGGCCTTGCGAAATTCAGGGAAATGGCTGAGGCGCAGGGAGGAGACGGACGTGTAACGGAAGATGTTTCTCTGCTGCCGGCAGGAAGATATAGCCGGAAAGTCATCTGCACTGAGGATGGTTATGTCAATAGCATAGACGGGCAGCTGATAGGTTCAGCTTCGATGCATTCGGGTGCAGGCCGGGCAGTGGCAGGTCAGGATATCGATCCGGGCGCAGGACTGCTGCTGGAAAAGAAGAACGGAGATCAGGTCTCGGCAGGGGATGTTCTTTGTACTGTGTACAGTAATGATGAATCAAAATTATCGTCTGCTGCTCAGATGGCACTGGAAGCTTTTTCGATCACAGCAGACCGCTCTTCGGATACTCCGCTGGTACGCCGGGTCATCAAATAGTCAGGTCATCGAATAGCCACGTCAATAGTCGTTACAGGTCAGCTTGCATTCACATTAATTGAAAGCTGACTATGATCGACAGTGAATTCTGAATGAAACATTTCCTTTTTTTTGAGATCGTTTTTTGTTTTCATCGAAGAACGGTTAGTGGCAAATTCGAAAAAAGGCCGGTTTTTTCTAAAAATCACCGGTTCTTTACCATTATTTGCATTAAAAATGGCCATATGCAGCATGACTTGAAGATCAACACTTTTTATTGAAAAGGATTTAGTTAACATAAAAT
>CADCRD010000187.1 GCA_902803725.1 uncultured Eubacteriales bacterium | reverse complement strand
TTTTCTGCAGCACCCTTTATCGAAATCTTTTTACCATTTCCCGGTCTCCTGACCATAGGCACCTCAATAGACAATTTCCCTGAAAGATATTGTCCCGTCAGCGACTCAGCGCAATTCTTAATATCTTCTACAGAACCCTGCGCCACCAGTTCACCGCCGTTCACTCCTGCGCCCGGGCCAATATCGATGATTTGATCTGCAGCATACATGGTGTCCTCATCATGTTCAACAACAAGGAGCGTGTTTCCGACATCTGTCAGTCTGCGAAGTGCCACGAGCAGCTTTTCATTATCTTTTTGATGCAGACCTATGCTGGGTTCATCGAGTATATAAAGAACGCCCACAAGACCCGAACCGATCTGTGTTGCCAGCCTGATCCTCTGTGATTCACCGCCGGAAAGTGTGCCGGCCGAACGCGACATGGTCAGATAATCCAGACCCACGTTTGCAAGAAATGACAGCCTTGCCTTTATCTCTTTTATTATTTGTCTTGCGATCACCTGCTCTTTTTCTGTCAGCTCAAGATTCTCCAGAAATTCGATTTCATGGACGACGGACATATCACACAGTTCAGCAATATTTTTTCCTCCCACAGTGACCCCGAGGATCTCCGGTCTCAGCCTTTTCCCGCTGCACGACGTGCATGGTGTTATGCGCATATAAGCCCCCATCCGCTCTTTCATAAATTCTGATGAAGTCTCCCTGTACCTGCGTTCCATGTTGTTAAGCAACCCTTCAAAAGGATGATCGAAATTGGTCCTCCTGCCGTTGTAACGGCTGACATATTCATATTTCAGATGTCTGTTTCCTGTTCCCCACAACAGCTCCTTTATGAATTTTTTAGGGAGTTCTCTGTATGGCAGATCGAGATCGGTACCATGTTCACGAGCCAGCGCTTCGACCTCCTGTCTGTAAAATCCTTTATATTCCATACTGGCAAATATCTTTCCCAGCGCACCGTGAATGATGCTCTTATCTCTGTCAATTATCAGATCCGGATCTATCTTTTGAAGGAATCCCAAACCATTACACTCCGGACATGCACCGAACGGATTATTAAAAGAGAACATTCTCGGTTCCAGTTCAGCTATTGAAATATCATGATCAGGGCAGGACAGTTTTGTGCTGTAAAGTTTCTCAGTTTCCATCGCTTCTCTGCCTGTCTGTTCATCAGCTCTCACACTGATCTGAGCCATCACCAGCCCATCGCCGTGATCAATAGCCAGTTCACACGCCTCTGTCAGCCTGGACTCTGCGCCTTCGCGCACTATGATACGGTCTACAACTATCTCGATCACATGCTTATATGTCTTTTCAAGTTTGATCTCATCTTCGTTCAGGTTATAGATCTCTCCGTCTATTCGCGCACGAACGAATCCTTCTCTCCTGATCCTGTCGATCACTTTTTCATGTGTGCCCTTGCGGTTCTTGATGACAGGAGCCATCACCGTAACTCTGGCCCCTTCACCGAATGACATGATGCTGTCAACTATCTGGTCGACACTCTGACTGGTGATCTCCCGTCCGCAGACCGGGCAGTGAGGTATGCCGATGCGTGCATAGAGCAGCCTCATATAGTCATATATTTCCGTTACTGTCCCTACGGTCGACCGCGGATTTTTGCTGGTAGTTTTCTGATCTATTGATATTGCCGGCGAAAGACCTTCGATGTCTTCAACATTCGGTTTTTCCATCTGCCCCAGAAACTGTCTGGCATAAGACGAAAGGCTCTCCATGTACCGGCGCTGGCCTTCCGCATAGATCGTATCAAAGGCAAGTGATGATTTTCCGCTGCCGGAAAGTCCTGTCAGAACTACCATCTTGTCCCTCGGTATAGTCACATTGATATTCTTCAGATTATTCTCTGCCGCATTCTTTATTACTATGTCTTTTATCATTTTGCATTTACCTTATATGATAGCCTTTCTTATTCAGCGTTCATACTGATCTATAAATTTGCTCTGTATTCGAACACCTTGTCACGCAGCATTGCCGCACGTTCGAACTGCAGGTCGGCAGCAGCCTGACGCATCTCCTTTTCCAGCTCCGTGACATAATCCGCCAGTTCTTTTTTCGTCATTTCCAAAGGACTCTTTCCTTCGTATTCCACCGTATCTTCAGCAGCCCTGGTGGCCTCAATGACATCTCTAACTGATTTTTTGATCGTTTGCGGAGTTATACCGTGTTCTTTGTTATAATCATCCTGGATCCTGCGGCGGCGCTCCGTTTCATCCATCGTTGCCTTCATCGCCGGGCTGATACGGTCAGCATACATGATGACCCTGCCATCCGCATTTCGCGCAGCTCTGCCTACTGTCTGCATCATCGAAGTCTCATTTCTCAAAAAGCCTTCTTTGTCGGCATCCAGTATTGCGACCAGTGCGACTTCCGGAATATCCAG
>CADCRD010000186.1 GCA_902803725.1 uncultured Eubacteriales bacterium | reverse complement strand
TTTCATTTCTGAATCAAAGACAGTCTCATTCAGAGTGATATCCGGATCAACACACACATTTCTCGTGTATCTGATCATATCCTGGAAAGAAACCTCCCTCATCAGCATCCCGCAAACAGCCAGAGCACCGGAATTGATCAGCGGATTGTAAGGTTTGGAATCGTTCACATCCAGCTCAACCAGCGAGTCAAACGCTTCACCTGAAGGTTCCATGCCGACCCTCTCAAATACGGCCTTTGTCCCGCAGATCTCCAGCCCGACTATCAGCATCAGTACTTTTGAGACTGACTGCATCGTAAATCTCACATCGTAATCTCCCAGGCAGATCTTCTCTCCGCTCAGCGGATATACGCATATTCCCAGCTGATGCGGATCCATCTTGCTCAGCTCCGGTATATACGTCGCCACTGCGCCCTTTGGTATCTCCTCTCTGGCCAGATCCATGGATTTTTGAAGGATCGCCTTGGTTTTTTCGGCATCCATCAGATGATATCTCTTATCTATCACGTACTCATTATTCTTCTGAACTTTTATATTCTGTTCTGTCATTTTTGTCCTCCCTGTTTTGTAATCGCCAAGCGCGGACCGGGCAGTTATTCTGCCCATTTACTGCACAAAAACTAACTACATTATATCTCATCCGGATGCACTTGAAAAGAGGCGGCCGGCAATACAGCGGGGGCTTCCGCTTGCCCCTTTTACTACAGTACTATATAATCAAAGTCAAAATAAGACTATATCCAATTGATACTCGGAGGACATTCATTGAGCAATACAATATCAGAACGCATAGAAAAACTTCGCGCACTCATGGCAGAAAAAAGGTACGACGCCGTCATCGTTCCCACAGGCGATTATCACATGTCTGAATACACCGGCGATTATTTTAAATGCAGAGAATTTATCACAGGATTCACCGGCTCAGCCGGCACAGCAGTGATTTTCAGAGAAGCACAGCAAACGCCGCACACAGATGAAATTCCTGAAACCAACCGGCCTGTCAGCGGTCTCTGGACGGACAGCCGTTATTTCATCCAGGCGAAATCACAGCTAAAGGGCACCGGTCTTTCTCTTTTCAAAACCGGCGAACCCGGCACACCATCAATCACAGAACATCTTGCATGCTATCTCGGTGAAGGGGCTCGTGTCGCCTGCGACGGACGCGTCATAAGTTTTGATACTTTCGCGCAGTGGTATGATTTTCTGGAGGAATACGGCATTGAGCTCGACGAACAGGCTGACCTGATCGGAGAACTATGGGACATTACGGGAAAACAAGCAGCCACAGATATTTCCGAAAAGGCAAATAACGGCCTTATCCCGCGGCCGCCCATGCCTAAAAGCCATGCCTATGAATACGATGTCAGATATGCCGGTACGAGCCGCGCCGGCAAGCTGGAACTTCTGAGCCGGAAAATTGCGGATAAAGGCGCAGGTGCACATCTTCTGACATCACTTGATGACATCGCATGGCTTCTCAACATCCGTGCATCCGATGTACACTGCAATCCGGTACTTTTGGCATATTTTCTTGCTGAAAAGGATCCGGACGGCTGGAGCTACAGGCTGTTTGCCGATCCTGATTCCATCGGAACAGATCTTATGCAGGCACTCCTGCAAGACGGGGTGGTCCTGGAGCCGTATGATTCCATAGGATCAGCCATGACAAATCTTAGCTCCCGGGACTTGCTCCTGTCCGCATCCGAAACAAACAGCTATCTGTATGGACTGATCCCGCCATCCGTATATATAATTGAAGACAGCAATCCGACTCTGATGATGAAAGCAGTCAAAAATTCTGTCGAATGTAAAGGTGCACGCACAGCACATCTGAAAGACGGGATCGCTCTGACAAAATTCATGTACTGGCTGAAGACCAATGCAGCAGACAGTAATATTCAAATTACTGAGATCAGCGCTGCCGAAAAACTATACGAACTGCGCAGCGGACAAGAAAATTTCATGGGAAACAGTTTTGATCCTATCATAGCTTATGCTGACCATGCGGCGATCGTTCACTATCAGGCGACCGAAGAAACAAATGTCCCGCTCGAACCAAAAGGACTGGTTCTGTGCGACACGGGCGGTCACTATCTTGAAGGTACAACAGATGTGACAAGAACGATCGCGCTGGGGCCGCTGACATCTGAAGAACTCAGAATGTCAACAGCAGTTCTGCAAGGTCACATAGCACTGGCCTCTGCTGTATTTCCGTATGGGCTTAACGGAGCCAACCTCGATTATCTGGCACACGCACCCCTGTGGAAACTCGGGAAGGATTACGGTCACGGTACCGGCCATGGTGTCGGCCATTTTCTGAATGTGCACGAAGGGCCGAACTACATCCACTGGACACGAAACGGCAATACCGGCACTACTCCGCCATTTGAACCGGGGATGATCACATCATGCGAACCGGGATATTACGAAGATGGCAAATTCGGGATCAGACACGAGAGCCTGCTGCTATGTGTTCCTTATGCGCTTTCACACGAAACGCAGACCGATGAACAGAGCTCTGAGGTCTCCTGTAACGACGCGAACGAAAACAGTTCTTCCGATCTCCTGTGTTTTGAAGAGCTGACACTGGTTCCGTTTGATCTTGATACTGTTGATATTTCGGTGCTGAACAAGCAGGAAAAAAAATTCCTGAACGCTTATCACAAGAAAATCTATGCTGTTATATCGCCTTTCCTGACGCAGGATGAGAGAGATTGGCTCAGACAGGTATGCCGTCCGGTCTGATCTCAGCACTCGATCGCGGCTGACATTGTGCAGCTTCGCTTCTCACACAAAAAAACTGCCGTTTTGATCACGGCAGTTTTTGATTCAACATTTCATATAATCTATCTTTGATCCTCAACTACCTGGAATTCATTATAATAGTGAAACTTCTCATTGTCCACCATTTTAACGGAAAATGTTCACATCCATCTCTTTAAGTTCATCAGAGATGACCGGTTCGAATTCCATTTTGGCAAGAATGTCTTTTTCAAGCTCCACCCCGGGCGCGATCTCAATGAGCTTTAACTTTCCCGAATCCAGTTCAAACACTGCACGCTCTGTGATATACAGGACTTTTTGGCCTGTCTTTTCAGCGTATCCTCCTGAGAATGTGATCTGCTGAACACAGTCAACGAACTTGGCAGAATCTCCGTCTTTTACTATTGTCAGGCGGCCGTCTCCGACTCTGATCTCCTGTTTTCCGGCAGTGAAAGTGCCCAGGAAGCACACGACCGGTGTGTTTTGCGTGATATTGATAAAGCCTCCCGGTCCCGCACAGCGATTACCG
>CADCRD010000185.1 GCA_902803725.1 uncultured Eubacteriales bacterium | reverse complement strand
TTAACCATTTATAATTAAACTGATCGAAAGATTTAAATTGCTTTGCTTTAGCATAAATCAATGCCAACAGCAGGGCAAAGAGTAAGTTGGATTTGCAGAAAAATGCAGACGGGAGGAAAATAAAATGGAGACATATGGCCTTGAAAAATTAGGCATTATCAACCCGTCAGCTGTATACCGCAACATGATGCCGGCTCAGCTGACTGAAAAAGCCCTCGAAAGAGGTGAAGGCGTACTCAGCGACACAGGTGCACTGGTAGTTGAAACGGGCAAATACACCGGAAGATCCCCTGACGACAAATTCATCGTAGACGTTCCGTCTGTACATGATGAGATCGCCTGGGGAAAGGTAAATGTACCGATTTCAAAGGAAAAGTTCGATGCAATCGAAGCAAAAATGGTCGCTTATCTGCAGGGCCGTGAAATATTCATTTTTGACGGCATGGCAGGAGCAGACCCGGCCTGCACAAAGAAATTCCGCATCGTAAATGAACTGGCCAGCCAGAATCTGTTCATAAGAGATCTTCTCATCAGACCTACTGCTGAAGAGCTGGAAAGCTTTGGTGAAGCGGACTATACAGTTATCTGTGCACCAGGATTCAAATGCATCCCTGAGGTTGATGGAGTCAACAGCGAAGCTGCCATCATGATCGACTACGAAGCAAAAAAAGTCCTGATCGCAGGCTCACAGTATGCTGGTGAGATCAAAAAAAGTGTCTTTTCAGTAATGAACTACGAGATGCCGAAGATGGGTGTACTGCCGATGCATTGCTCTGCCAATATGGATCCTGAGACAAATGACACAGCAGTATTCTTCGGTCTTTCCGGAACAGGCAAGACGACTCTGTCCGCTGACCCGGCCAGAAAGCTTATCGGTGATGATGAGCACGGCTGGACAGAAACAGGTATCTTCAATTTTGAAGGCGGATGCTATGCTAAGTGCATCGATCTTGATCCGGAGAACGAACCTGACATATATGGCGCTATCAAATTCGGCAGTCTTGTTGAAAACGTCATCCTGGATGAGAACAGACATCCTGATTACAGTGACAACAGGATAACGGATAATACACGTGTCGGATATCCGATCGAATACATCAATAATGCGGCTATACCGGGAGTCGGCGGTATCCCGAAGGCAGTCATCTTCCTGACAGCTGACAGCTTTGGCGTACTGCCGCCGATCTCAAGACTGAGCAAAGAAGCAGCTATGTACCATTTCGTGACGGGATTTACATCCAAAGTTGCAGGTACAGAGCGCGGAATCACCGAACCAGTACCTACATTCTCAACACTTTTCGGTGAGCCGTTCATGCCTATGGATCCCAATGTATATGCCAATATGCTGGGTGAAAAGATCGAAAAATATGACACAAAAGTATATCTCGTTAATACGGGATGGACTGGTGGTCCCTACGGAACAGGTTCCAGAATGAAGTTGAAATACACAAGAGCAATGATCACAGCTGCTCTTAACGGTGAACTGGAGAAGGCAGAATTCGTTCATGATGATCTGTTCAACCTCGATGTTCCGCAGTCTTGCCCGGGCGCACCTTCAGAGGTGATGAACCCGAGAGAAACGTGGGCAGACAAGGACGCTTATGATGAAATGGCTAAAAAGTTAGCTGGAATGTTCTTCAGAAACTTTGCTGAAAAGTATCCGAACATGGATAAGGCCATCATCGAAGCAGGACCGAAAGGCGAATAAGCTGATATAACGCTGATATTATTTTTGACCGCCTGTGCAGCCGAATTGCAGGGCGGTCAGTTATTTAAAGGGAGGTGTTTGGATTTGAACAAATATATTGCAGAATTTATAGGGACATGTACATTGACGACATTAGGCTGTGGAACAGCAATGCTGGTAGGCTGTGATGCTGCAAGCGGCAGTGGATATCTTCTTACGGCTCTGGCGTTTGGGCTGTCGATTGTGGCGATGGCATATTCGATAGGCAACATCTCAGGCTGTCATATCAATCCGGCCGTTTCATTGGGTGTCCTGATGAACGGCGGGATGACAACAAAGGATTTTATCGGATATGTTATTTCTCAGGTGCTGGGTGCCTGCTTTGGAGCGGCAATACTGGCAGCAATATTCAATGGTGCGGGAATAACTGACATGACTGGCGGTTTTGGTTCAAATGGTCTTGCGGGAGTTGGCGGCAATGCAGCTGTAGGATGTCTGGTTGAGATCGTGCTGACATTTATTTTCGTATTGACGATACTGGGTGTTACTTCGGATAAATTCGGACATGGTTCTTTTGGCGGCCTGGTAATAGGTCTGACACTGACGTTCGTACATATCTTCGGCATTGGACTTACAGGAACCAGTGTCAACCCGGCACGCAGTATAGGTCCCGCTATCGCAGCAGCTATCAGAGGCAATACTGAACCGATAGGATGCCTTTGGGTCTTCATAGTTGCTCCTCTTGTTGGTGCAGCACTTGCTGCAGCAGTTCATAAAATGCTGGAAAAGAACGCGTAGCAGAAACAGCTGCCCCGAGATGTAAAAAGAACAAAAAAAGAGAAAAAGAGAGAAGGTGAGCCATATCAGCTCACCTTCTGCTCTTCTATATTATTCACACTTATTTAGAGAGAGGAGTAACTTTCTTTAGAAGAAAAAGTCGAACAAGCTGCTGCCATCTTCACTGCCGCCGTTGTCATTCCAAAAGTCATCCTGACCTCCGCCCTGACTGCCGTCTTCCCAATTGTCATTACCATTGTTGCTGCTGCCCTGATCCTGCTGCTGATCGTTGCCAGTCCCGGCATTGTCATTTACTTTGCCATTTATGATGTTTTGTGCAGATTTCAGAACTGTATCGATTGGAATAGCGAATCCAAGCCCCTCGATACCTGTTCCTGAGGATTTTGCGACAACCAGTCCAACCAATTGACCGGATCCGTTGAAGAGGCCTCCGCCTGAATTGCCCGGGTTGATAGACGCGTCTGTCTGGATCAGGTTCATTTGCTGGTTTTCTATGGTAACTTTACGCGAAGTAGAACTGATGATGCCTGCAGATACACTGTCTCCCAGTTCTCCCAGAGGATTGCCGACCACAACTGCCATGTCGCCGACGGAAGTGCTGCTGCTCTTGCCGAGCGTTGCTGCAGTCAGGTTCTTGGCGTTTATCTTAAGAACAGCGACATCATTACTTGCATCTGTTCCGACGATTTTTGCCTGATAATCCTTGGTTTTTCCACTCTTTGTATCTACAGTCACTGTTACTTTGTTTGCACCTTTGACTACGTGATTGTTTGTAAGAATATAACCGTCACTTTTGAAAATGACACCACTGCCGGCTCCTTCGGTTACATATTCACGGATCCAGGAACCCTGACTGACACTCTCAGTTCTGATCGAAACAACAGAGTCCTGACATTTATCAGCGATCTGCTGGATCGTCAATTTGCTGCCGGTCGATTCTTTGAGGTCATATCCTGTGCTGGTCACCGTCTGGTCATTCTGACTGACGGTGAAATTTCCCGCACCTGCCAGTTTAGCTCCGCCAAAACCTGCAAGACCCGCAAGCATCACCATGACAAGCATCAGAGCAACCAGTTTTGAGCGGGTCAGTGTAACAGCCTTTTTTTCTTTTTTTGATTTTTTGCTTTTTCTGTCCGGACCTCCCGGATGATTGCCGAATTCGCCGTCATTGCCGCTGAACATATCTGACTGCCGGGCGTAGTATCCGTCAGGATCGTATGTATAGTAATGGTTTACAGGATCGTAGTAGTAATCTTTCCTATCGTACATCTCCGTTTCCTCCTTTTACTTTATTGTGTAGTTATGATAAAATACATTATTGAAATTTACCTTAAAATACAACTTCAATTTCATTCAGCAGTTTTTCAGTATGCGCTTGATAAAGCACAAGCTGTTAGCGTTGAAAATTTACTGATAAACGTATTCGGCAGGGGGATATCAGTATAATTCTGACGATAGAGCGTTTGGGCGCATGACAAACATGACAAAAAAGAAGATAAAAAGTGATGAAAAGTGATGAATAAAGGAGATAGAATAATGGAAAATGCAAAAAAACAATTTGAAAAATGGATGGCTAACCCAGATATGGATGAACAGACAAAAGCAGAGCTCGTTGCAATGAAGTCCGATGATTCTGCGATTTACGAGGCATTTTACAGAGATCTGGAGTTCGGTACAGCCGGACTGAGAGGCGTGATGGCTGCAGGAACGAATCGTATGAATATCTATGTCATCAGAAGAGCCACACAGGGTCTGGCAAATTATATGAATGCTAAATTTAAAAATCCGTCAGCTGCAATCAGTTATGACAGCCGCAACAATTCAAGGTTGTTCGCTGAGACGACGGCCGCGGTTCTGACAGCAAACGGTATCAAAGCATATATTTTCAAACAGCTTATGCCTGTTTCAGGATGCTCTTTTGCGGTAAGAAGACTTGGATGCGACATGGGAGTCATGATCACTGCCAGTCATAACCCGAAAAAATATAATGGCTACAAGGTATACAATTCAAATGGCTGTCAGATACTGGGCAGTGATCCTGCTGACATTCTTGCCGAAATAGACAAAGTGGATATATTTGAAGACGTGAAAAGCATGAGCTTTGAAGCAGCTCTTGAAAACGGATGTGAATTTATTTCTGAAGATATCGAGCAGGAATATCTTGAGAAGGCATACAGTTATTCTCTGCCGTCCGTTGATCTTAAGGATTTCAAGGTCGTATACACTCCGCTGAATGGCGCCGGACTGATGCCGGTCACTTGGATCCTGGACAAGGCAGGTGTCGGTAATGTTTATGTCGTTCCTGAACAGAAAGATCCGGATGGAAACTTTCCGACATGTCCGTCACCTAATCCGGAAGAACATGCTGTGTATGATCTTGCTGTTGCGCTTAGTGAAAAAGAAGATGCAGATATAATCATAGCGACTGACCCTGACTGCGACAGAGTAGGGATCGCTCAGAAGACTAAGGTCGGGTACAGTTATCCAAAGGGGAACCACATCGGCGTGTTGCTGTTCGATTACATTTGCAGGAACAAGGAGCTTCCGAAGGATCCCGTAATGATCAGAACAATAGTCAGCACACCTCTTGTTGACCGCATTGCGGCTGACTATGGTGTCGAGGTGCAGCAGACGCTGATCGGGTTCAAATTCATTGGTGAAAAAATGGATCAGCTGGGAGACCGTTATGTGTTTGGATTTGAAGAAGGAAACGGGTACCTGGGTGGTGACTATGTCAGAGACAAAGATGGCGTAAGCACAGCTATGCTGGTCGCACAGATGGCTGCTTATCATAAAGAACGCGGCATGGATATCAGTCAGGTCATGCAGGAACTGTATGATAAATACGGTACGTATCTTGAGAACGTCGTAAGCTTTACTTTTGAAGGCAGCGCGGGCGTTCAGAAAATGGACAGCATCATGAAATTCTTCAGAGAAAGCGAAGACTTCATGGGCAAAAAGATCATTTCGAGACTGGATTATCTTGAGCAGGATGAATTGCCGAAATCAAACATCATGGAATTCGTGTTTGAGGACGAGTCAAAGGTCATCGTAAGACCGTCGGGTACTGAACCGAAAATCAAAATATATCTGTTCTCGCATGGTGATGATGCGAAGAAAGCACAACAGATAATCGAAGAGAATGAAGCCCGCATGAGACAGATCATGCAGGCGGAATAGGACGTATAGGCCAAAAAGGAGAGAGAACTAAAATAAATGAGCAAGGTTTTGATAGCGATGGACAAGAGCGGCAGTTTTCGTGTCCATCTGACGATAACAACAGATATGTGCCGGGAGGCATCACAGATACACCAGACGACACCTGTGGCGACAGCAGGTCTGGGCAGAGTCCTTACGGGAACTGCTCTGATGAGCACCATGCTGGGAGAGCCGGACAACAAACTGACTGTTCAGTTCAAAGGTGACGGGCCGGCCAGACAGATACTGGCATGTGCCGACGGTAATGGAAATATCAAAGGATACATTGCAGACCCGAATGTCGATCTGCCGCTGAAGAACGGCAAACTGGATGTCGGGGGCAGTCTGGGTATAGGAGAACTGACGGTCATCCGGGATCTTGGGATGGGCGAGCCTTATTCCGGAACGATAGCTCTGGTTTCCGGAGAGATCGCAGAAGATCTTGCGGCTTATTATTTCATATCAGAGCAGATGAACACTTCAGTCGCTCTGGGAGTCAAGGTAGGTGAAGATCTGGATGTAGCGGCTGCCGGAGGTATATTCGTGCAGATGCTTCCGGACGCACAGGAAGGGGCGGTCGATGCTCTGGAAAAACTGCTGGGCGAAATGCCTCCTGTCACCACCTCTGTAGAAAAAGCCATTTTAAAGTCAGCTGGCAAGACTGAAGAAGGCGTTCTTATGACCATGATGGATGATGTGTTTGCAGATCTGCCGGAAGAGTATGCTCTCGAAATAAAAGGTACAAAAGATGTACGGTGGAAATGCGACTGCAGCAGGCAGCGCATGATGAGCGCACTGGCAACGATAGGCAAAGCAGATCTTCGTGAGATCATTGAGGAAGACGGACAGGCGGAGCTGCGCTGTAATTTTTGCAATTCAAAATATACATTTGACCGAAAAGAACTGGAAGAAATCTTCAAAAAGATGTAATATATATTGTCGTGCTGATATGAACTATTGTGTGTGGATATGAAATCAAACGGGTAAGAAAGGTTTCGGGGAAAGTGCAGACTATATCACAAAATGTGATTGCGAAAGAGGGCACGGTCAGTAATTGAAGGAGAGAAGAATGAAGGATGTCAAGTTAAAGATAACAGGAAAGCATATATACGAAGATGTTGAGGAGGACCAGCTTGAACTCGTCACAGAGGGCAAGCTTTATCAGCGGGCAGGCAAGATCTATCTCACTTACGATGAGAGTGAATTTTCCGGCATGCAGGGATGCAAGACACGGCTGACACTTTATGACAATGTAGTTCGCATGGCGCGTCACGGAAGCGCAGTGGGTATAGATACAGAGATCCACTTTGAAAAAGGCAAAAGATACAACGGCTTTTATGATACGCCATTCGGAACGGTCGAAATGGAAGTGCTGACGAATGAGCTTGTCAATACTGTGGATCCCGCCAAAGGCGGAGTCGTGGACATTGATTACAACATCAGCCTGAAGGGTCTGGCAGAAGGCCGCAGCAGATTGAAAGTTGAAGTGACACAGTGATTTGCGCTGTAAAAGAATATCGTAAGCAAATATGAGAAGGAAAGGATCAGGGAAAAAAGTTCCATGGATACAAAGAAAAGATGGATGCGTGTAGTTGCCTGGGTATGCGTCATCGCAATGGTAGTAACATCAGGCATATTGATAGGAAGCAGCTTCTTTTAAGGAGCAGATGAACTGTCCCGTTTTCGCATCTGAAAATGGGACATATGTTATTTTGCAAAGGAGAAAAAAGTGGGTAAGATCGGTTTTGATGCAGAAAAATATCTCGAGGAACAGTCAAAATATATCCTCGAAAGAATCAACGAAGGGAACAGCGAGAGACTGTATCTGGAATTCGGAGGCAAACTGGTGCAGGACAAGCATGCTATGAGAGTTCTGCCGGGATTTGATGAAAATGCAAAGATCAAATTGCTGCATCGGATGAGGGACAAGGCAGAGGTGATCATATGCATATATTCCGGTGATATAGCCACTAACAAGACCCGCGCAGATTTCGGGATCACATATGATCTTGAGGTAATGCGTATCATCGATATGTTCAGGCAGTACGGGCTGTCCATTAACAGTGTTGTCGTGACACGCTACGAGGATATTCCGCCGGTCAATATGTTCATCAACAGGCTTGAACGCCGTGGTATCAGGACATATAAACACAGTTACACAAAGGGATACCCCACTGATGTTGACACCATAGTAAGTGAAGAGGGATATGGCGCGAATCCGTACATCGAAGTCACAAAACCGATCGTTGTAGTCAACGCACCGGGCGGCGGATCGGGAAAGCTGGCCACCTGTCTTTCACAGCTGTACCATGAAAAGCAGCGCGGTGTTACGGCGCGCTATGCAAAATTTGAAACGTTCCCTGTGTGGAGTCTTCCGCTGAAACATCCGGTCAATATTGCTTATGAAGCAGCAACAGCAGATCTTAAGGATGTCAACATGATAGACTCCTTCCACCTTGAAGCCTATGGTAAGATGGCAGTTAACTACAACCGTGACATGGAGATATTCCCTGTTGTAAGAAGGATCATCGAGAAGATCTCCGGTGCCGAGTCGGAATATAAATCGCCGACTGATATGGGTGTGAATCGTGTCGGCTTTTGCATCACAGATGATGATGTCTGCAGACAGGCAGCATGCCAGGAGGTCATTCGCAGATATCTTATTGCAAAAAGTGATTACAAAAAAGGAAAGATATCGGAGGATTCCGTTAAGAGATGCAAGCTGCTGATGGATGATCTGAAGCTTAAGGAAGAGGACCGGGATGTTCTCGTGGCCGCCAGAAAGGCTGCTGAAAGAATAATGGCAGGTCCCGGCTCTGAGGAAGATGAGAATGTGGCAGTTGTCGCTATTGAACTGCCTGACGGGAAAATCGTGACCGGACGCAGTTCAGAGAGAATGGTCTCTGCAGCTGCGGCACTTCTGAACGGTGTAAAATATATATCGGGCATTGCAGACGAGATACATCTGATATCACCGCATGTTCTGAGG
>CADCRD010000184.1 GCA_902803725.1 uncultured Eubacteriales bacterium | reverse complement strand
CCTCTCCTTACAGGATCCTTTACAATAGATTTCCGCAGAAAACCCTCACTGTATCCTCTGCGCACACCTTCATTGATCGCCTCGGTAAGAGAACCGCCTGTCACGTGAACGTCCTGCCCCACATCGACAAAAACACAGGCAAATCCGGTATCCTGACAAAGCGGGATCTTATCTCTTTCTGCTATATCTATATTATCTTCGATCATGCTCAGAATATCGGCTGCCAGGCTTTCTTTATCCTCTTTAAGACAGCATTCATGTATCCTGCACTTTACATCGTCTGACAGATTGAGATTGGTTTCGATAGCGAGATCACGCACTGCTGCAGTAATTATTTCAGCTTTGATTTCTCTCATTTTTACCTCCGCTGACATACACATGAAAACTGCATCATGAATGGATGCAGTTTTATGGTTTTTCGTATTATTTTCTCAATCATCGACACGCTTTATTATACCGCCGAGATTTGTTATCTTTTCAACAAAATTCTCATAACCTCTTTCGATATGATAGATCTGCGAAACCTCAGTAACACCTTCGGCAACCAGACCCGCCAGCACTACGGCAGCACCGGCCCTCAGATCTGTCGCAAGGACATTTGTGCCTTTAAGAGGTCTGCCTCCGTTTATTATTGCGCAGCGGTCTTTCACACTGATGTCAGCTCCCATCTTGTTGAGCTCTCTGACGTGCATGTATCTGTTTTCAAATACAGTTTCAATAACTGTGCTGTGTCCTTCAACGGTCGTCAAAAGAGCCATGAACGGAGACTGAATATCCGTGGGGAAACCGGGATACGGCAGAGTTTTTATATCTGTTGACTTCAGTTCTCTATCAGATGCATCTACAACAACACCCTCAGGCGTCATAAAAATATCGCATCCGCATTCACGCAATTTTGCTATGATAGGCTTCACATGGTCGGGCAGCATGTTTTTTACGAGGATAGTTCCCCTTGTGATCGCTGCTGCAACCATGAAAGTGCCTGCTTCTATCCTGTCAGGAATAATAACATGTCTGGCGCCTCTAAGTGATTTTACGCCTTCTATCTTGATCGTATCGGTACCTGCACCTTTGATACGTGCTCCCATTTTGTTAAGAAAATTACACATATCAACGATCTCAGGCTCCTGGGCAGCATTCTCAAGCAGAGTCGTGCCTGACGCAAGACATGCGGCCATCACGATATTTTCCGTTGCTCCCACACTGGGAAAATCAAGATAGATATCCGTTCCGACAAGACCATCTGTTTTACCTTTTACCAGCCCGTTTTCGCTGATATCGATCTCTGCGCCGAGCGCCTTAAGCCCTTTAAGATGCAGTTCGATCGGCCGGTCACCGATAGCGCAGCCTCCGGGCAGATGTATCTCCGCCTTTCCCATGCGGGCCAGAAGAGGACCCATAGCAACCATGGACGCCCTCATCTTTTCAACCAGATGATCGGGAGCCCTTGATGTATTTATGACGCTCGCATCGATCTCGACCTTGCTCTCTTCAATACTCCTGTTTACACTAACACCCAGAGCCTGAATGATATCACACATTATATCGACATCCTTCAGAGCCGGAACACCTTCAAGAACACATTTTTCGGAACTTAATAGTGTTGCTGCCAGAATAGGAAGGACCGCATTCTTTGCTCCGCTTATCTCAACCACGCCCTCCAGCGGGCCACTTTTTTGAATTACAAATTTAGCCACTTGTTTCCTCCAGTTTCAGATAAGCCAGCAGGATCAATATTTTTTCAACTCATCGATGCAGTTACGGCATACGTTTTTGCCATTGATCTTCATGATGTCTGCCGTGCTGCCGCAGAACACACATGAATCTTCGTGCTTTTTAAGAACAATGGCATCGTTGTCGACAAAGATCTCAACGGGATCTTTGATATTGATATTCAATGTTCGTCTCAACTCGATCGGCAAAACGATTCTGCCCAGTTCGTCAACTTTTCTGACAATTCCTGTTTCCTTCATTTTTGTTCTCCTGTCCTTAATAAACTGAAATATCTTATTCTTCTTCTTTGTTACGATCTTTTATAAGCCCTATTACTGAAGATACGGCCTTAACAACCGAAGATACGGAATTTACTTTGCTTTCATTTCCTTTAAGAGCTCCGCTTATCCCGCTTACTGAACCGACCACATCGTCAATCAGACCGTCTACATCATTCGTGCGTTTCTGAGCAACATCAGTTACGACTTTAGCATCTTCAAGAATAGCATTTGTCTTTTTCACCGTTGTTATCAGGTTCTTGGCAAGAACAACCAGATAAATGACAAGGATGATCAAGCCAATAAAAAGAACTATCAGTCCTGCATCCTTTATAGAGATCATTGTATTCATAGTTCAAACCTCCTTATAAACTCTTACTCTATTATCTACTAATATATGGTAAAAAACAACAGTTGTTTTATAAATGTGCACTATTTTTATCCCGCTCATATATTTGTGATATGATTTTCGTGTATTTTCCGTCAGGTTCCCTGACTGAGATCGCAGGCAATACTTCCGGTTCTGTCTTTTTCCCTTTCAGAAATCTGACTAAAACGATATTTGCATTTTTGTCACTGAAAGGATGGACGAATCTGATTTGTGAGGGATAAAGATCTGAATTCAGTCCTCCTGAAAGCAGTTCTGTCAGTCTTCCCGGTCGGTAGACGAAAACCGCATCGCCTCCTGCCCTCAGCATCTCGGAAGCCTTTGCCAGGAAGACGTTTATATCCGCAGTTGTTTCATGACGAGCTGTCATTTTAGCGGAATTGCTGCTGATCATTCCTGCCCCTCTTTTGAAATATGGAGGATTGCATGTAACGATATCAAACTTGCCTGTTTCAGCTGCGCTGATATCATTTATATCTGAATGTATGATCCTGATCCTGTCATCAAGACCGTTGATCGCAGCATTTTCAGCTGCAAGATCTGCCTGACTCTTTTGGATCTCTATTCCCGTTATTGTTACATCCGGCATTTTATGACTGATGATGAGAGGAACGATACCGTTGCCCGTTCCAAGATCCAGAGCACTGCCTTTGCGCACATTCCCTTTTGAAGCAAAATCAGCCAGCAATACAGCATCGATCCCGTAGCAGAATGCTTCTGTATCCTGAAAGAGCTTTATATCTCCGAATCCCGTTTCATCTAATCTGCGCACCATCACTTTCAGTCCTTCAGAATTGCTTTTAGTTCTTCTGTGATTTCTTCATCTTTCTTTTTTTTGTTTCTGCCTCTTCCCTTATCAATTTTTTTGAATTCTCCCTTTTCAACATTGTAGATCTCAGTACTCAGCTTTTCAGGATATCCGTTTTCTTTATCAGCTTCTTCCTCGACAAGACGGCATTTGATCTTTTGCTCCAGTATATTTGACTCCGTAACGACTGCAATGCCTTCTTTGATCTTGATGCGGTCGCCCATATTAGGCATTCCTTTTCTTAACTCGGTATATACATCATTTTCATATTGCAGACAACACATAAGCCTGCCGCATATCCCTGAGATCTTGACCGGATTGAGAGAAAGATTCTGAGTTTTAGCCATTTTTATCGATACAGGATGAAAATCATTCATCCATTCATGACAGCAAAGACCTCTGCCGCAGCATCCTACGCCGCCCAGCATCTTTGCTTCATCTCTTACTCCTATCTGCCTGAGTTCGATCCTCATACGGAAAACAGAGGCCAGATCCTTGACCAGTTCTCGAAAATCAACTCTGCCGTCAGCAGTAAAATAAAAAATTATCTTGTTATTATCAAATGTATATTCAACATCCACCAGCTTCATTTCCAGACCATGTTTTTCGATTTTCTGCTGACAGATCATCATCGCCTCACCGCGTTTTTTTTCATTTTCTTCGTTGCGGGCTATGTCCTTTTCATTTGCTATCCTCACGACTTTTTTCAGAGGCTTTACGATGTCTTTCTCATTCACATCTTTAGGGCCTGATGAAACAGTACCGAACTCCATGCCACGGGCAGTTTCAACTATGACACTATCCCCTTCCTTTAAATCAAAATCCGCCGGATCGAAAAAATAGACTTTTCCGGCTGTCTTGAAACGAACGCCAACAACATTTATCATACTACTATCCTCCAAGATTCAGCGTCAGTGCCTTCAATGCATACTGAACGGTTACATTTCCCTTTATTTTCTTTCTTGTTTTTTCTATCTCATCTACGGCTTTAAAAATCACTTCTTTTTTAATGCTGCTGTCCATATCCAGCAGTCTCTTTCTGTACTCATCCTCAAGGCTGTCCAAAAAAATAAAAGCTTTATCTCTGTCTTTGCCAATTTTTTCTATAGTCCTTTTCAGGCTGATATAGCTGCCTCTTGACGTCAGCAGATCGACAAAACCGGCAGTTTTTTCAGCAAGATCATTCTGTTTCGCATCATCTGCCAGTACTCTCAAATGGACACATCTTGACCTGATCGTAACAGGCAGATCTGTGATATTCTCACTGAGTATCATGATCACCGTTCCCAAGGGAGGCTCCTCGAGAGTCTTCAGCAGTCTGTTTGCGGCTTTTCTGCTCATTGTATCAGCATCCTCGATAACAGCGATATTCCTGTCTGCTTCATACGGTTTTGTATTCAGCCTGCTTATCAGATTCTCTATATCATTATCTCTGACGCTCTGAACAGAAGAATTCTTTGACGCGCCGGCTTTTACACGAATTATATCTATATGATTACCTGACTCGATCATGCGGCATGTCGGGCAGACTCCGCAGCCGGTACCCGGTGATTTTTTGCACAAAAGAGCCTGAGCGAAGCTCACCGCAATACCCGTCTTGTCCGAATTCAGCGGACCTTCAAAAATGTAAGCATGGTGAACATTCTCCGATTTCGTGATCGTTTCTAACTTTGCAACGAGATTTTCATTGCCCCGGATCTGATGATAAGCCATTTCATTCACCCAGCAAATCACTCAGCCTGCCGATTATCTGACTTCTGACTTCTTCCGGAGAAAGCGAAGCATCCACCGAAAAAATTCTGTCCGGAAATCTTTTTTCAAGTTCTTCATATCCCCTGTATACTGCTTTATGGAATTCCAGATTTTCACTCTCGAGTCTGTCAGACGGACCATTAAGCCTTGCAAGGGATATTTCCGGATCTATCTTAAGCAGTATTGTAAGATCAGGAATGCATCCTGATATGGCATATTCATTTATGATGCTCACACACTCACCCAATCCTCGCGCATACTGCTGATAAGCGATACTCGAATCAACAAAACGATCACATACAACTATCCTGCCTCTTTCGAGAGCCGGTCTGATCAGCTGTGATACATGCTGCGATCTGCTCGCTGCATATAAAAAAGCTTCAGTCATGGGAGCCAGCTCCTTGTTTGCATTATCCAGGATAATTGCTCTGATTTTTTCGCTGATAGGCGTACCGCCGGGCTCTCTGGTGAAGATAGACTCATAACCATTTGCCTGCATGTATCCCTTAATATATTCGATCTGAGTTGATTTTCCCGATCCATCCGGGCCTTCAACCGTGATGAATAAGCCTTTGGACATAATAGCTTACCTTCTTCCTGTTCTCTTTCCTGCACCGAGATTATCAATCAGGTTTATGAATAACCTAAGTGCCAGATATCCAAGGGGAATACAAAGCAATGCAACAAAGATCAATCTGAAAAAAGTCATACTTCCCCTCCTTCCGTAACTAAAATATTATATCATAATCAGAAGCCCATTTCACGAAGTTCTGACACCATTTGTAAATAAAAATCGCAGATATTTCCAAGTTTTCTTTTTTCCGTTATCCTTATCCTTCCATCACAGGCCGCAGGATGAGAAACACCTTTACCTTCCGGACCTGAATACACGCCTCGGAAATTTCCCCATCTGGCTGATCTGACGGATACCAGACCGTCATTGTCACCTTCATATTCCTTCACACGTTTGTAGAACATATAAAGTGCCGGATCTGCATATCGGCCCTTCATGTCACATGCATAGCTCTGATAATAGACATCAGGGCAGTCAGGCACACAATCATTGAATACCGTCATATAATCATATGTAAGCTGATCATAAACGGCTGGCGAATCAGGTTTGTCACCTCCGTCGATCAGCAGCATTGCACTGAAAATTCTGATCAGAGAATTATATCTTAATGGATCATCTTTTTTAATAATATCCATAGTTCTGATCCCATGGTGTGGTGTGGCAATTGTCGTAAGAGAAGCCGTCATTCTGTCACCACCAAGGCACGATATCATATATCTTGCATCGATACCTCCCTTGGAGTGAGCTATAAGATTGAACTTTTCATATCCGAACTCGTCCTGCAGCATTTTAAGACCCGCGATCAGCTGGCCTGCACTTCTCTGTACAGTGCCAAAACCATCCTGATTGCCAAAATATACAACTGCACCGTTATCTCTGAGTGCATCCGGTATTCTGCCCCAGTAATCAGGATAATCTATATCATTATATCCAATTCCATGTACCAGAATTATCGGATATTTAGTTTTACATATATCTTTATTCATAATTCATGTGATTAAAATATACACAGCTTTCCTTCAATCAGCAAATTCCAATATCTTTAACTCAAAGCCGAAACGTAATATACCTGCAAATAACAGAATAAAACAAATATGCATGTAAATTATAACATATATATTCACATTGACATGAACAAATAACCAAATAAAAAAAGCACGTTCTGAACAGAACATGCTTTACATAAACTGGCAACGTCCTACTTTCCCAGGCGGTCGCCCACCAAGTATCATCAGCGCAAAGGAGCTTAACTTCTGTGTTCGGGATGGGAACAGGT
>CADCRD010000183.1 GCA_902803725.1 uncultured Eubacteriales bacterium | reverse complement strand
CCCAGTATCTCAGGATTAATGAGATATATGACCTTGCCCTCCTCAGGCTCAATGATGCACATGCGTTTAAGAAGTCCTACCTGAGGAGCGGCAATGCCGACTCCCATCTGGTCTCTCATCGTCTCCAGCATGTCATCCAGCTGCTCTCTGACTCTGTCATTGACCTCAGTTACTGTTTTGCATTTTTTGTTGAGTATATCATCACCTTCAACGAATATGTTTCTTAAAGCCATTTTAACTCCTCCACATACTGTACGGATTTACATCCACTGTCACACTGTACTTTCTTTTATCTCCTTTGATGCTGTTTTTCAGCTGCATCAGTATATCAAAATATTTTTTTCTGCTGCCTTTAGGGCATTTTATGAGGATGGATCTTTTGTATCCATCTTTTGCCATTGACACCATAGATGTGTTTGGCAAAACGTTTTTCCCGTCATTTCCCAGATGAGATCTTATGACTCGTTCCCATTCGTTCGCTACAGCCAGAGCTGTATCCTCCATGCTGCTTGCAATAATGATCTGAATGAAATCACTGAACGGGGGATATCCCCTCATCCGCCTGAACTGTATTTCCTGTCTGTAAAAGGCCTTATAATCATGTTTGGCCGCGGCTGTGACCGCATAATTATCAGGCGCAAAGGTCTGTATTATCACCTTTCCTCTTTCATCGCCGCGCCCTGCCCGGCCTGCCGCCTGGGTTATCAGCTGGAAAGTGCGTTCCGGCGAACGGTAGTCCGGAATGTTAAGGCTGACATCAGCAGATATGATCCCTGTAAGGCCTACATTTCTGAAATCCAGTCCCTTGGCGACCACTTGCGTTCCCGTCAGGATCCGTGTCCTGCCGCTTCCGAAATCTCTGAGTATCTTTTCCAGGCTTCCCTTTCGTCTCATTGTATCCATATCGAGCCTTGCCGCTTTGTGACCCGGAAAGAGAGACGCGACTTCTTCATCTATTTTCTCAGTCCCCGTTCCGAAGAACTTTATATATCTGCTCCCGCACTCGGGGCAGACCGCAGGCACGGGTACGCTTCTTCCGCAATAATGGCATACACATCTCCCGACGCTCTTGTGATAAGTCATCGATATGCCGCATTCAGGACACGAAATGACATATCCGCAGTCCCGGCAGGATACGAAAGATGAGTATCCTCTTCTGTTAAGAAACAAAATGACCTGCTTTCCTTCCTCCAGTGTCTTTGTCATCTGCTGCGTCAATTCTCTGCTGAATGCGGATCTGTTGCCTTCCTTAAGTTCTCTCCTCATATCAACGATACTGACAGAAGGCAGCATGACTTCGTTATACCTGGAATTCATTTCTATTCGCCTGTACAGTCCGCTTTCGCTCCTCTGATACGAAACCGCAGAAGGAGTAGCACTGCCTAATATCACCTTGGCGTCCATATCCATCGCACGCTTTACTGCCACTTCAACGGTATCGTACCTGGGTGTCTTTTCAGATTTATAAGTTCCTTCATGCTCTTCATCCATGATGAAAACGCCTGCGTTGCTGACAGGGGCAAATACCGCCGAGCGCGCACCGATCACGATGTCTGCTTCATTATTTCTGATTCGCATCCACTCATCATAGCGTTCACCCTTTGACAGTCTGCTGTGCAAAACAGCGATCCTTTCTGCACCGAATCTGCCGATGAATCTGTCGATAGTCTGTTTTGTAAGCGATATCTCAGGCACCAGCATCACAGCGCTTTTTCCCTCTTTAAGACAGTCTTCTATGACCCTCATATAAAGTTCTGTCTTTCCGCTGCCTGTAACCCCGTGAAGCAGGATTATTTCATGTCCGTCTTTGCTCCTGACAGCTGACAGCGCCCTGCTTTGATCCTCCGTCAGATTTTCGATCATCTGCTCTTCACCCGTTTCATCAGCAAACGGCGATGGCCTCTTTCCCTTTTTTAACGGCTTGCCGGCTGGTACAAACTGTCTCACAGCATCAATGTATCTGCAAAGATATCTTTTTTTCATCCAGATGCAGGTCCTTACCATTTCCTCTGTAAGCGATATGTGTTCATCCGCCCGGTCGATCAGTCTGATTATTTTGAACTGTCTTTCAGGCTTATCCTTTATATCAAAGACATATGCTTCTCTTTTGTTTTTGCCGGTGCCGAAATCGACATATACCTTGCTGCCTTTTTTTATATTCAGGTCATCAGCATGATCATCGAAGCCGTATGTATACAGCGAATCAGTCTGATCGCTTCTGTTATCGATCACAAGATCTGCATATTTCATTATATTCTGTCACCTACAGCAGCTGTATTCCAGCTGCTTTACATTTCTTTATCATATCGTCAGGCCATACCGATACCTGCACTTCCCCGATATGCGCTTTCCTGAGAAAATACATGCACAGCCTGCTCTGACCGATGCCGCCGCCGATCGAATAAGGAAGTTCTTTGTTCAATATAGCCTTGTGGAACGGCAGACTTGCGCGATCCATAGCATTTGCGATTCTGAGCTGACGGATCATGGCTTCTTCATCGACGCGAATGCCCATTGATGATATCTCGAAAGATTTTTCCAGCACATCGCACCAGAGAAGTATGTCCCCGTTGAGTTCCCAGTCATCATAGTCAGGAGCTCTGCCGTCATGTTTCTCACCCGATTTGAGTTTTCCGCCGATCTGCTTAATGAAAACAGCTCTTTTTTCTTTTGTTATGAGATCTTCTCTCTCCTTTGGGGTCTTGTCAGGATACATATCCTCAAGCTCCTGAGCCGTTATGAAAAATATGTCGTTTGGCAGCTCTGTTCTTATCTCGGGATAATGTCTGTTGACAAAGTCACCCAGATTTTTAAGAGCAATATACAGTTTGCGTACGACATCCTCCAGATAACCGTCTGTTCGCTGTTCTTTTGTGATCACCTTTTCCCAGTCCCACTGATCGACATACATCGAATGAAGATTATCCAGTTCCTCATCGCGGCGGATGGCATCCATGTCGGCATATATCCCGTGTCCCGGTCTGATGCCGTATTTGCCCAGAGCCATTCTCTTCCACTTTGCAAGTGACTGCACAACTTCTATCTCTCGTTCATCCATGTCAAGGGACGTAAATTCGACTTTTCTTTCCACGCCGTTCAGATCATCATTGAGACCGCTGCCTGCGGCAACGAATCTCGGTGACGAAACACGCCTCAAAGATAGCCCGTACGCCAGTTCTGACTGAAAGAAATCCTTTATTTTTTTGATCGCTCTCTGTGTTTCCATATAATCCAGAGGTGATGAGTAGTTTTCAGGTAATATCAGCTCGCTCATTTTTCTGTTCCTTTCTGCTTTTTCTGTCTTCTTTCTTCGGCTTCTCTGCGAGAATATTCACAGCCGCAAAAATCCTGTCTGTAAAGGCCGTATTTTTTCGCCAGCTCAACACTGCGTTTGAACCCGTCGCGTTTTTTGAAATCCTCTTCCAAAAATTCGACCTGGTATGTATCCGCATGTCTCCTGCCTATCGCGAATATTGCTTTTTGATCTTTGTGAGGACTGACCGTCAGTGTTGTGGTGAACGAATCAAAATTCAGCAAAGCTGCGGTCATTGCTGTCTTTTCGAGACGCATGTCAAAACACAGCCCGCAGCGTTTTCCTCCTTCCGGTTCATCACAATACCTTCCGCAGATTTCTATAAATTCGTCTGCATCATGATCCCCTTCCATATAGGCCACCTTATATGGTATTGACGGATCCTCGTTGTATTCTTTTATGAATTTTATCTGATTTTCTCTGCGTTTTTTATATTCATCTTCATCAGTAATGTTCGGATTATAGAAAAAGACCGTGACCTCATAGTCCGGCGCCATTCGTTCAATGCAGGCTGTGCTGCATGGTCCGCAGCAGCTGTGCATGAGAAGAGAAGGCTTTCCCGTCTGCTCCTCTTTGTCATTCATTATGCATCTGCTGTCTGTCCGCGTTTTATCGCATATACATTTTTCCAGAGGCATAGCTTTCTTTTCCGACGTCATCTGTTATTTCTCCTTCACATTATCGACGTAATATTATATCATAAGGACTATCGGATGACTATAATTATAATCACATTATTTGAGTAATTATCGCAAAGGCTAAAGCAAAAATATGGTTTAAGCAACCACCTGTCTCAGCGGGTATCGCATCGCGGCAAGGCAGGGCAAAACACCGGGAAAATGGCAGGTATAGTTCAGATAAACAATATTGGATGGTGGATGAAGCAGCACTTCGGAGAAAAGGTCGTCAAGCTGGCGCTGGACGGCGGATTCACATGCCCTAACCGCGACGGCACATTCGGAACGGGAGGATGTATTTTCTGTTCGGCAGAAGGCAGCGGCGAACTCGCTTCTCAGATATCAGAAACCACCGGTAAAGACCCGCGCTCAAGCCGGGTAACACCAAATAGCATATCAGCCGCTCTCAGCGAGCAGATCGGCCTTCGAAGAGAAAAATGGCCAAATGTGCGATCATTCATCGCATATTTCCAGAATCACACAAATACTTATGCGCCCGTTTTGGAGCTGCGGGAAAAATTTGAGGCAGCTCTCAAAGTGCCGGGAATCGTAGGACTTGCCATCGCAACACGGCCCGACTGCCTTCCGGACGATGTCCTTGATCTTCTCAGCGAGCTGAACGAAAAGACGTTTCTCTGGGTAGAACTGGGGCTGCAGACGATCCACGGCGACCATATAAACCGCTGCTATGATCTTCCCGTATACGACGAGGCTGTCAGGAAGCTTACCGAACGCGGCATACGCATCGTCACGCATCTTATTTTAGGCTTGCCCGGTGAAACAAAAGAAGACATGATGCAATCAGTAAGGTACGTATGCGGAGACCCGGTTTTCGGTCTGAAACTGCATCTTCTCAATATAGTCAAGGGATCTCCAATGGAAACGATGTATCCCGGATACACGCCGTTCGGTTCGTTGGAAGAATATGTTCAGCTGGTAACGGACATGCTTTTGATCATCCCACCCGAAATAACCATCCATCGTCTGACAGCAGATGTTCCCCGCAGAATGCTCATTGCGCCTGAGTGGAGTTACAAAAAAAGGACTATACTGAACGGTATAGCCCATGAGCTCAAAATCCGCGGCGCTTATCAGGGTCAGTCTGTCTCCGATATACGCCCGTCACTGTAGTGTTTTCTGCACAGCGGGATATATTTATCCATGCCTCCGATAAGGATCTGCTCGCCTTCCCTGACCTGCTTGCCGTCTATCACCCGCGCAACCATGGTCGCTTTGCGTCCGCACCAGCATATAGTCTTGATCTCTTCGATCTTGTCAGCATATACGAGCATATAATATGAGCCCTCAAACAATTCATTTCTGAAATCGTTTTTAAGGCCGTAGGCCATTACCGGAACATCAAAGCTGTCCACGATCTCAACAAGCTCAAGAACATGATGTTTTTCCAGGAACTGAGCCTCATCCAGCAGCACGCATGAGACCTCATGCTTTGCGTTTTCCCGCATAAAAATTTCCAGGATATTCGTATCGTTTTCAACAGGGATAGCATCTCTTTTCAGACCTATCCTGGATGATACCACCCCGACACCATCACGGTCATCTATGGCCGGCACAAATACGAGGACCCTTTTATTTCTTTCCTCATAATTATAAGCGACTTTGATCAGCTCGGTAGATTTACCGGCGTTCATGGTACTGTATTTAAAAAATAACTGCGCCATTTTTCTTTACCTCTCAGAAATCACAGCAACGCTGCATCATTAAAGAAAAACGCCGGATCATTATCCGACGTTTTTGTGGTGCCCAGACTCGGAATTGAACCAAGGACACGGGGATTTTCAGTCCCCTGCTCTACCTACTGAGCTATCTGGGCATGTATTGGTGGGCCATCAGGGACTCGAACCCCGGACCTGCCGGTTATGAGCCGGACGCTCTAACCAACTGAGCTAATGGCCCATGCCTTTTAAATCATTTCTGGTCGGGATAGCAGGATTCGAACCTGCGGCCCTCTGGTCCCAAACCAGATGCGCTACCAAACTGCGCCATATCCCGAAGCAATCTT
>CADCRD010000182.1 GCA_902803725.1 uncultured Eubacteriales bacterium | reverse complement strand
GTATATTTATGGATCGTCAGGCCGGAATCGCTTCCGATGAAAGAGCTGATAGACTGCGTAACTATCTGCGCCCCCTTCTGATCATCTTCTGTTTCCCGGGCAGCTTCGGCCTCTGCCTTATTATATACAGTTATGTCTGTTATGTTGGTATGCGAATCACGTATCGTTACTACAGAAATATTGTCTTCTGTCGTGACCGTTGCTTCGATGAATATCCGGCTGGTGATCCCGGATAATCTGATCTCAACCTTGCCCTCACTGACCAGCTTCTTTCCCTCTTCATTATCTTCGGGCGTCATGCCTGCAAGAGACTCCAGTCCTTTATCAGCATCTCCTGCCACATATCCGAAAGCTGCTGCATACAGCGCTCCCGTTTTTTCGCTGCCGGGGATGCCGCATGTAAATGCGTTTTTAAACATCCCGCTGTTCATCGAAACACTGATCTTTTTCAGCTCACCGCTTGTATATGATCTCGCCTTCGCCACGGCAAAAGCGATCGCACCCGGTTCAGTGACTCCAAGTGCCGGTTTCATGTCGTCATATATCAGTTTCGTTAATTCATGCATAAGCTTCCCTCTCCATCATAGCATTATTTCACTGTCCTTCTTGTTTTTTTCCATCAGCTCCAGCGGTTTTGACACCGGCTTGTACAGCAACAGGCCTAATACAAAGAATACAGCTGCGAATATCAGCAGTGCGCCCAGACACTTCCAGTAGGTGTTGCCGTACTTGCCGCCAACGCACTCACGCAATGCATCCATTGCATAGTGGAATGGCATGACCGGGTATAATTTGCCGAATATCCCGGGCATGGTTTCAACAGGATATATTCCTCCTCCGCCTGCGACCTGCAGCAGCATGATGACTACGCACAACGCCAGGCCGAGATTTTCGAAGACAAAGTACAGCGAATATACTATGGCCATGAACGTAAAACTTATTACCAATGCTGCCAGTATCAGCAGCCATGGATGAGCACACCAGATGTCCACGTACAGCAACTCGCCCAGCATCATCAGCAGTGCCTGCAGCACTCCTATCATCATGAACAGTCTGAACCTGCCGAAGAATTTCTGATACAGCAGATAATCTTCTTTTCTTCTGCGGCGTTCAACTTCCCTGCTGATCAGCACAGCCGCCAGCAGCGCACCTATCCACAGTCCGACGACCGAATAGAACGGTGACATCACAGAACCAAAGTGTTTTATCGGATATACATCCTTCTTTTCGATTTTGACCGGCTCTGCCAGATTCTCCGCTATTACTTCGGTATTGTCTTTAAGCAAATCATTCAGATCTTCTAAAGTGCCGCTTTCTGCTATCGCATCAAACATGCCGCCTATTGCCAGACATCCGTTCTGAAGAGAGGAAAGAACATTCACCGTACCTCCCAGGCCGTTCTCCAAAGATCCGAGAGCATTTTCGGTTTTTTCAAGACCTCTGGTCAGCGTGCCCATATTACCATATACTCCCGAAAGAGAACTGCGGATCTCTGAGATCGATTTTTTCGCATCAGTCATCGCGTTTGCGACTTTGCCGTCAACACCATCCAGATCTGAAGATATATTGCTGATATCCTCTTTCGCCTGACTCATATCCGCTAATATGCCGTCGATCTGTGTCCTTACTGAATCCCAGTTCGAATCACCGGCCTTTTCCAGTTTGTCGATCTTAGCGGATATAGAACCCAGTCTTGATGATGTCCTGCTGAATTTTTTCGACAGAACTTTCAGCCCCAGTTTTTTCAGCTTTGCCTGCATGTTGTCTACAGAAGATTTGATATCACTGAGGATCTCCTTCCTCAGATCCAGCTTTTTATCGATATATTCATTGTAGCTTTCCATATCAGTGCGGGCTGTTTTCAAATCACCTGAAAGAATATCCAGATCCTTCTTCAACAGATCAGCCTCTTTTGTCACAGCATCAGCCACCGGTGTTTTGTTTTCGGACCCCGGCACCTTTTTTTCAGCAGATCTCAGCAGTTTTTCTCCATGTTTCAGAGTGTCTTTTGTATTTCCGAGCAGTTTGTCCGATGCTGTCAGAAGATCATCTGCCGCATCTGTCAGCCCGTCAGCAGATTTCAAAAGAGCAACGGAAATCTCAAGATCCGAACTGAGTTTTCTCATCGTATCTCCCAGATCACTAAAGACTTTTCCCGGATTAAGCCCGGCATTTCCGGCTACCGTCAGAGCCTCTGACGCATATTTGCCCAGAGTCTCAATGAATGCTTTATTTGCTTCCTTTTTCATGGTCTCACTGACTACATCGGTGATCCTCGGTGCGACTGCATTTTTCTTTTCATTCATATAATAGACGATCTGAGGGCGCCTGAGTTTTCCGGATGAAAAGCTTAGTATATCCTCTGTGAAATCTTCGGGCACGACCAGAGCCGCATAGTAATCCCCTGCGCGAACGCCCTCTTTTGCTTGTTTCCCGGAATCACAGATGACCCAGTTGATCATGCTATTTGCTTCGATGGCTTCTTTGAATTTGTCGCCGACATTCGCTCTGATACCCAGCATATCCACGCCTTTGTCTTCAACAGCCACTGCAATAGGTACTCGTGAAGTCGAAGCAAATTCAAAGGGATCCCAGTTGGACAGAATATTGAACCATACAAAGAGAGCAGGTATCACGCACAATCCTATGAGGATAACAATTCCCACGACACTTTTGGTGAGTCCTCTGAAGTCACGGACGATGATATTCAGAATGCTTCCCCGGCTGCGGATCTTAGGTTTTCCTTCAGACAAGAACTCATATTTTTCTTTTGCACGCGCCTTTATTTCTGCGATCCCGGGGTCAGCCATCAGTCCGTCAAACGAGCCCTCCCCCTGTACCCGGATCGCTTTGTCAACTTTATTATCCAGATAAGAAACGCCGATCATATATGCCGCTATGATGAAAAGACCGATGATCCATATCACAAGGAATGTCATTTTGTCGCTGTCTGTCAGCCACCTGATCCCAAACAATACCAAAGGCAGCAGTATCATGATGATAATGCTGATCTTTATGCGCTTTTTATTTCTCTTGTGCAGGCCGGCTGCATGAGATACCATCTCGTTGTACAGCTGCTCGTAACGGTTGTCATGCTTGTTGTTATCCATCTCACATCACCCCCGTTTCCTTCTGCTTTTCTGTGACAAATTCTTTCACACCTATGAACGGACGGCGTATGAACACTCCTGTAATGACCGCGATCACAAAAAAGATCATCAGCTCCCCAATATACTTCACAAAGTCGTGACCATACAGTCCGCAAATAGCTTCCCGCATCGAATTAACTGCATAGGGGAATGGGAAAAAACTGTATATATTCTCAAATACCTTGGGCAGGATCTCTATTGGGAATGAACCGCTGGATCCCGCTATCTGAACGAACAGGAGGATCATGACGGCTGCCCTGCCGATGTCTCCGAACGAAAGCGTCAGCGCATATATCAGCGTAACGAACACCAGACTGATCACTGCAGCCGACAGCCACATCAGCCATGGATGGACAGGCTCACAGTGCATCAGGAAAATATTGCCTGCCGTAACGACTGCCGCCTGCAATTGCCCTATCAGCACGTAGATCATAAGTCTGCCGAAAAAGCCCTGTGACTCTGTGGCCTCAGGGAATCTGCGCCTGTTTATATTTGTCTGCATGATGGTAACCAGCATCACGCCTCCGACCCACAACGCTATTACTGTATAGAACGGAGTCATGGCTTCACCATAAGAGCCTAGTGAATATACTTTTTCAGTTCTGATCCCCACCATAGAAGAAAAATAATCACTGTACCTGCTGCTGTCGCCTCCAAGCAGCTCGATCAGTTTTTCCTTCTGCTCGCTTTTATCTGTCTGGCGGACTTCTCTGATGATGTCACCCAGCTTTTCTTCCAGCTTGACGAGAACGGACTGCAGCTGGGTCAGCGAATCACCCAGTCCGGCAACAGTATCGTCAGCCGCACCCAGCACAGGATATATGTCATCCAGTATCTTGCCTGTCGATGAGAGCAAAGGTCTGAGGTTACTGACTGCCGTCCTGATATCCGTTACCATCTGTGATATACCGGGCTTCAGACTGTCGTCATACAGTTCATCCAGAACTTTGACAGACTCCTTTGCATTTGAAATGATCTCACTCGTCAGCGGCACTTTCTGAAGATCCGTATCGATCTTTTCAGCGTTTGATATCATATGGTCCAGAGTTTCAAGGACCAGCTGAGCTCCGGGTGTTTTTGCTTTCTCAGGAAGCACCGATCTTAAGGTCTGCATACGGGCAAGGAGCTTTTCGACCTTTCTTCCTGCATTTTCAGCCAGTTCTTTCTTTTGGTCATCTGTCAGCCCTTTTTCATCGAGGCTGGTTTTGAGATCTGTGATCGCCTTTTCTATTGCAGCTGCTTTTTTGTCCAGTTCAGTTTTGATCGTATCGATCGTCTGCTTTGATTCTTCAAATTTTTTCTTTGCCGCTGCCACATCAGATTTGCCTTCAGTGCGTGCGCCTGAAAGATCATTGCCCGCTGCCTGAAGAGCCGCTCTGATATCACCGCTCGCTGAAGAGAACATGGATATCGAGCTGTCAAAATCACTAAGTGCATTTTTTGTCTGTGTCAGCTGCTCCAGTATCTTGCTGACAGCATTTTCTCCGTTTATTTTCCCGGCAAGATCACCTGTATCTTTAAAGAAGCCTTCAAAAACATTTCTCAGATATTCAGTGTTGATCTCGCCTGTCATGGAATCAGCCTGCATATCAGTCAGCTTTGCAGCAATCGCATTCTTTTTTTCATTACGGTAATATGTGATCGCCGGTTTCTTTTCAGCAACAGCCTTTTCGAAATGATGCATGTCATATGTGAACCCGTCTTCGAACACAAATGCAGCATAATATTCGCCGGACCTGACACCTTTTATAGCTTCATCCGCCGTCTTAGTAAACTGCCATTTCATCGAATCGTCTTTTTTCAGATCTTTTTTGATCGCATCAAAGCTGTATATTCTTTTTCCGTTCTGCACTATGCCATGATCATCCGAAGCCACAGCAACTTTAAGATTTCTCGTTTTGCTGTAAGGATCCCATGATGCATATATATTTATCCACGCATACAGTGAAGGCATGACCACCACCGCCAGCAGCGTTATCAGCACGAATACATGGGTGAATATATCATGCACATCATGCCCGAATATTTTTAGTACTGTCTTCAAAATTATGCTCCGTTATTTTTTACTTCTCGCCTTTATGAGGGTCTTGTAGTTTTCTTTTTCTGTTCCGTACATCCTGCTTTCAACTTCATCGTTTGATCTGGTTTTATTGCCGATTTCATTGTACCATTCGAGACTCTCAAAATAATCTTTCTCCGCGCCGCTCT
>CADCRD010000181.1 GCA_902803725.1 uncultured Eubacteriales bacterium | reverse complement strand
TGTACTTTTCTGTCGCCAGATCTGTTTCGCTCTGAAGTTTTTCGATCATTGCCACCGCATCTTTCAGAGTATCTGTGTACCAATTGCTGTATAAACCAAAAATTCCCGGCAACATTTGAATCTGCTTCACTGTTGCCGGGAATAATATTGATTACAGAGATTTAGAAATCTGCCGATTTAGGCGTTCTCGGGAATGGCAGCACGTCGCGTATATTGCTCATGCCTGTCACATACATGATCATGCGCTCAAATCCCAGACCATATCCTGAGTGAGCCACACCGCCGTACTTTCTGAGTTCCAGATACCACCAGTACGGATCCTTGTTGAGACCGGCCTCATCCATGCGGCGGTCCAGCACATCGAAACGTTCTTCTCTCTGGCTGCCGCCGATGATCTCACCGATGCCCGGAACCAGAAGGTCACATGCCGCAACAGTTTTGTTGTCATCGTTCAGTCTCATGTAGAAAGCCTTTATCTCCTTCGGATAATCCGTTACAAATACCGGCTTTTTATATACCTCTTCTGTAAGATATCTCTCGTGCTCCGACTGAAGATCGATACCCCATTCTACAGGGAACTCAAATTTTCTGTCTGCCTTCTTCAGTATCTCGACAGCCTCTGTATATGTTATACGAGCAAATTCGGAATCAACAACGTTATGGAGTCTGTCCAGCAGTCCTTTGTCGATGAACTTGTTGAAGAATTCCATCTCCTCCGGAGCATTTTCCAAAGTGTAATTGATGATGTATTTGATCATCGCTTCGCCCCAGTCCATATTTCCCTGAAGATCGCAGAAAGCGAATTCAGGCTCGACCATCCAGAACTCGGCTGCATGCCTTGCTGTATTTGAATTCTCAGCCCTGAATGTCGGGCCGAATGTATATGTATTCTTGAATGCCAGCGCAAAAATCTCAGCCTCCAGCTGTCCGCTGACTGTCAGCGATGTCAGATTTCCGAAGAAATCTTCGCTGAAATCGACTTCACCATCTTCTGTGAGGGGAGGCTGTTTCGGATCGAGAGTCGTCACCCGGAACATCTCACCTGCACCTTCGGCATCACTTGATGTTATGATCGGCGGATGCGCATAGACGAATCCGTTCTCCTGGAAAAATTTATGAATGGCATAAGCGACAACAGATCTTACTCTGAATACAGCAGCGAACGTATTGCTGCGGGGACGCAGATGAGCGATCTCTCTGAGATATTCAAGACTGTGCCTTTTCTTCTGCAGCGGATAATCAGGATCCGAGTCTGCTTCTACGACAACAGACTCAGCATTGATCTCAAACGGCTGTTTTGCATCCGGCGTCAGCAGGAAAGTGCCCGTCACGGAAATGGCCGCTGCGATCGGTATTTTTGTGATCGCCTTGAAATCATCCATTTTCTCTTCTTCATATACTATCTGAACAGATTTGAAGAAAGTGCCGTCGTTCAGCTCAATAAATCCGAAATGGTTGCTGCCGCGGTTCGTTCTGACCCATCCTTTTACTGTTACTGTTTTGTCCGCATACTCTTCAGAATTTCTGAACAGTTCTTTTACGTAAATCTCTTTCATCTCGTCTCTTCTCTTTCTTTTATTATGAACATTTCCCGCACCTTCAGGCACGGGAAAGAATTACTGACTGATATATTATCCGGCCGGCCGGTCATATCCTTCTTGCAGGATCATATTTGTCTTCAATGAATTTTCTGAAGTCATCGGCGTTACCGTATGTAAATCCGTTCTTTGCAGCAACGATCGCTGCATATCTGCTGATTGGCAGAACAAAGAGATTCTTTGTTTCTATCGATTCACCAAGTTCTCTGTAATGGAATGTCTTGATCTTGCCCAATTCAGAAATGATGACCTCTTTGTCGGTAAACTGGATCACTGTCTCGGGGATCTCTCCTCCCATAGCCTTTCTGTCCTGACGAAGAGCGATCCTCGTTGTCATCAGGTAATATATGCTGAGCATGAAACCCAGCACAATAGCTACTATAGATATCTCCCAGAGTATGACTCCCTTCGTTCCCGTGATACTGATCATCCCGAACTGGCTCATACTCATCAGCGCACCTGTGACAACCCCAATGATCAGCAGTATGATGCCTATTTTTCTGTGAGTCTTGCAAAGACAGTATTTGTGGAATTCACGGACTAGCGTTTTATCTTCAGTATATCTGTTTTCAAACAGCACATCATCCATAATTACAGTCTCCTTTTCATTTCCTTCTACAGGATTGTACCACATTTGTACAATATTTTAAAGGTGCAAAAAAATAATGTGGCAGCTCAACGCCGCCACATCGTTTCATTCACGAACTGCTTTAAAACTTTTTCGCAAAATCATCTTCCAGCAGATCCTTCAGACTTACCTTCTTCAGCTGAGCTGCCAGCTGACTTTCGATAACATTCAGATTGGAATGGACCTGGCATCCATTGTTTGCTTCTCTGTATGGACACTCGAACTCAGGATCCAGGCACGCAATAAAGGTCTTTTTCGCTTCGATGACCCCAATGAGATCCAGCAGCGTGACCTGCTCAAGATCCGCTTTCAAACGACAGCCTCCTTTTGCGCCTCTTGTTACCTCTACAAAATCCGCCCCGGACAGTTTGCGCAGTATCTTGTAAGCGAACTGCTGCGGAATGATCTCTCTTTCAGTTATGTCGCTTACTGAATGCAGCTGCCCGTCTTTCAATGTGCGAAAGAACCTGATGGCATAATCCGTTTCTCTTGTAAATAACATCTGATACCCTCCTATCTTAACTGCAATTACACCTACAATAATTGCATTTGTATAAGAATAATCACTTTGTAGTTTTTTGTCAAGATTGATTCCTAACGGATAAAGTACAGTTCTCCCGCTTATTTCATATACTCCTGCTTCACCTTTTTGTCGATGACATGGCGGCTGGCCAGCTCAGCTGTAACATCTTTTATATCTATGCCAGCCTCTACCATCATGACCATGACATGATACGCAAGATCAGCTGTCTCGTATATCGTCTCTGCCTTGTCTCCCTTGGCAGCAGCTATGATGACTTCAGTATTCTCCTCGCCGACTTTCTTTAATATTTTGTCCATTCCCTTTTCGAACAGATACGTTGTGTAACTGCCTTCCTTCGGGTCCGTCTTCCTGCCCTCTATGAGATCATACAGACCCTTGTAAGAAAACGCCGTCTGTTCCTCGCTCTGATATATATTATTAAAGAAGCAGCTCTCAGCTCCGGTGTGACACGCCGGACCGTCCTTGATCACTTCGATCACCAGTGAATCGCCGTCACAGTCGGCCGTAATGCTGACGACCCTCTGTTTGTTTCCGCTGGTCTCCCCTTTGCGCCACAGCTCCTGTCTGGATCTGGACCAAAAGCATGTGTATCCTTCCTCTTCAGTGATCCTGAGACTTTCTTCGTTCATGTAAGCAAGTGTCAGCACTTCCTTAGTATAAAAATCCTGTACGACTGCAGGGATCAGTCCCTTTTCATCAAATTTCAGCTCCATTGCTTTCCCTCTGTGTTTTCCAATGTATGTTCCAAACCAAAATGTGTATCTTTGCTGCGATCCCGCTCAAAGACGGACGTTAATGCCTTCTCCTCTGAGATATTGTTTCAGTTCCATTATGTCAACTTCCCTGAAGTGAAATATGCTGGCCGCAAGCCCCGCATCCATACCCGGGTGTTTGAACAGTTCCGCAAAATCCTCCATCTTGCCTGCGCCGCCGCTGGCTACTATGGGAACATTTACTCTCGCAGCGATCTCATCAAGAAGCTCCAGATCGAAACCGCCTTTTACGCCGTCTGTGTCAATGCTGTTCACGACCAGTTCTCCGGCTCCGCGCTCAACTCCGTCAACCGCCCACTGAAGAGCATCGATGCCGGTGTCCTGTCTGCCGCCGTGACTGAACAGATGGAACTTTCCGTCCACTCTTTTGATGTCCATAGACAGCACGACACACTGATCACCGTATTTCTTTGCTCCTTTTTCGATGATGTCAGGGTCCTTGATCGCACCGCTGTTGACGCTTACTTTATCGGCACCGCACTTGAGCACACGGTCGAAATCATCCAGTGTGCTGATACCGCCTCCGACAGTCAGCGGTATGAATATCTGAGAAGCGACTTTTTCCAGAACGTCCGCAAAAAGGCTGCGGCCTTCTACCGTTGCAGTGATGTCATAAAACACCAGCTCATCCGCACCGCTTTCATTATAGAATTTTGCCATCTCCACGGGATCGGCAACATCGCGGATCCCTTCGAAATTTACTCCTTTTACTACCTTTCCGTCTCTGACATCAAGACAGGGAACTATTCGTTTTGTTATCATATTTCCTCTCCTTACAGAATTTCGTTTTTGTTACTGGACGCCGGCCTGTCTGATACACTCCGCCAGATCCAGAACTCCGTCATATAATGCTTTTCCGAGGATCGCGCCGTAGGTGAACTCCGACAGTTCCTTCACCTCTTCGATCGAGCTGATGCCGCCCGAAGCCATGACATCCAGACCGTCTATCTCGTTGAGCCGGCGATAGATCTCCATGTTGGTGCCCTGCATCGCTCCGTCTTTTGAGATATCCGTGTATATTATCGTTTTTACTCCGGCTTCTCTCATTTCGCGGCAAAACTGAACACTGTCGATATCCGTCACTTCCAGCCATCCTTTGACTGCAACTCTGCCGTCTCTTGCATCAACGCCCACCGCGATCTGATCTTTGTATTTACTGACCATGTCACTGACGAAATCCGGATCTTCAGCAGCCACAGTACCGAGGATCACTCTTCCGACACCGGCATCCAGATATCTCTTTATTCTTTCCTCGTCGCGAATGCCTCCGCCGATCTCAACGAAGAGTTCTGTCTCTTGCACGACCTTCGCCACCACATCAAAGTTCGCCAGCGTTCCGTCTTTAGCGCCGTCGAGATCCACCATATGCAGATTTTTCGCTCCTGATTCACAAAATCCTTTTGCGACCTGGGCAGGATCGTGTGAATAGACCGTCATCCTGTCATAATCGCCCTGCAGTAATCTCACTGCCTGTGCATTTCTCAGATCTATTGCGGGAAATATCTTCATTATTATTCCTTTCGAATATTTTGCTTTTATCGTGATTCTTTAAGTTCCGTTGAACGCTTATGCCTCGTTGAACGCTCTCAGGATGCTGAGCCCTACATTACCGCTCTTCTCAGGGTGGAACTGTGTGCCGCATACATTGCCGTTTCTTACGATAGCCGGCACCGTCACTTCATAGTTCGTCTGAGCCACAATGCTCTCTTCACATTCATCAGCATAGTAGCCGTGTACGAAATATACATGATCGCCATCTTTGATATATTTTGTCAGCACGTCATCCTTTTTGATCTCGAGAGCGTTCCATCCGATCTGGGGAACTTTCAGATCATCGCTGACTCTTTCTCTCATTGATACGACACACCCCTTTATATATCCCAGACCGTCATATTCTCCGTACTCATAACTCTTCTCGAACAAGAGCTGCATCCCAAGGCATATTCCCATCATGGGTTTTCCTTCTGCCACCAGCTGATCCAGAGTTTCAACCAGACCCGTTGCTCTCAGTTTTTTGATAGCATCCTCAAATGCTCCGACTCCCGGAAGAATTATCTTGTCCGCCTTTTTCAGATCTTCAGCATCTGATGTGACTTTTACATCGGCACCGATGAACTTCAGAGAAGCTGTCAGTGAATACAGATTCCCCACTCCGTAATCTATTACTGCTATCATTTGGGCTCCTTTCATTTTATGTCTTGTTTATTACTGTTTCAGATTATTAATTATTGTTTTAAGCCATTCTGTGTTTTGCCCGTTACAATGAGCCCTTTGTTGAAGGGATCTCGTTTGCAAATTTTTCATCTATTTCACAGGCTGCCGCCAGCGCTCTGGCCAGCCCTTTAAATATTCCTTCGATTATATGATGAGTATTTTTTCCTGCCAGCTTCTTCACGTGCAGTGTCAGCCCCAGCTCTCTTGAAAAAGCCACCAGAAATTCCTCTGCCAGTTCCGAATCAAACGAACCGGCCATCATGTTTCTTACTTCAGCCGAACCGTCAAAGACCTTCATTGCCTGAAACTCAACATCATAAACCAGATAACTGCGTCCGCTGATGTCCAGTGCGATCAGGATCAGTGCCTCATCCATAGGCAGCATCATACTTCCATAGCGTTTGATCCCTTTTTTGTCGCCGAGAGCCTCTTTAAAAGCCTGTCCCATGACAATGCCGATATCCTCAACTGTATGATGATAGTCCACTTCGATATCTCCGTCACAATGAACCTTCATATCGAATCGGCCATGGCGTGTAAACAGTTCCAGCATGTGGTTAAAAAATCCGCTGCCCGTATCGATATCAAACTGCCCTGTCCCATCGATATCAAGGGTCAGTTCAATATCCGTCTCGGCCGTTTTTCTCTTTATTTCGCTTGTACGCATGGTTTTGCCTCCGATGTTTTTTGTTTATCCGCACAGTATTTTTTCCGTGACTTCAATGAACTTTTTCATTTCTTCATCAAGACCGATGGTTATTCTTACATAATCAGAAATTGGATCTTTATCAAAATGCCTGACCAGTATAGCGTTTTCCCTCAGTTTTGTGAAATATTCTTTGCCCGGCATCCTGTCGTTTTTTGCAAATACGAAATTTGCCTTTGAGGGCAGGACCTCAAAACCCAGTCTCTTTAGTTCAGCTGTGAACCATTCCCTCGTTTTGATCACCCTGCTGCAGCATTCTTCAAAGTATTTCCTGTCACGGATCGCCGCAACGCCTGTCATGAT
>CADCRD010000180.1 GCA_902803725.1 uncultured Eubacteriales bacterium | reverse complement strand
TGGTGGAAGACTTCATCAGGCTGATGAACGAATACAAAGAGAACGAAAAAATCGTGGTGCTGACTACTCAGGTGACCTACGAAGGCAGCAACATCGGGGTATATGAGGTCGGTCAGAGAATCAAAGAAAATCTCCCTGTCCTTGAAGCAAAAGACATGACACATGAGGCAGTAATGGCAAAGCTCATGTGGATCCTCGGGATGGATCCAAGACCATCATACGAACGGATCAAGGAGTTGTTCTATAAAGAGATCAATTACGACACTATATTATGAGTTTCTGTTTTTCGGGCAATAATTATTGCCTGGGGTCAAAGAGGAATATGGATCGATAGAAATGAAAATCAAATATCATTATGATTCTCCGCTGGGAGGGATAACTCTTGCATCGGATGGCAAAGCACTGACAGGTCTGTGGTTTGATGGACAAAAATATTTTGGATCGTCACTTGATAATGAAGAAAACCTGTCAGATCATTGTCAAAATGCAGGAAGTATCATTGGTCAGACAGTACAGTGGCTGGATATATATTTCAGCGGGAAAGAACCGGAGTTTACACCGCCTCTTAATATCGAGCCCGGGAAAAATAAGGCGGCAACTGAATTCAGAAAAAAGGTTTGGGAGATCCTGCTGATGATTCCTTATGGCCGGACGATCACATACAAAGAGATAGCCGGGAAGATCGCTGAAAGCGAAGGCAGAGCTGCCCGTGCGCGTTCTTTGACGCGCGCGGTCGGCGGAGCTGTCGGACACAACCCTATATCACTGATCATACCATGTCACAGAGTTCTTGGATCAGATGGCAGTCTTACCGGATACGCAGCCGGAAAGGACAAAAAGGAACAGTTGCTGCGCATGGAAGGAATAGTTTTTTAGTTCTCATTTTCGGCTTCCCATATAAGTTCCTCAAGTGTCTGGTAGAGGTGATCAGGTTCTACAGGTTTTGACAGGTGAGCATTCATTCCTACCTGCATGGACTGTTGTACGTCTTCGTCAAATGCATTGGCGGTCATTGCAATAATGGGGATGGACCGTGAATCCTGGTGGCCGAGTGAACGAATTATCCTGGTTGCGCTCAGTCCGTCCATTTCCGGCATACGTATATCCATCAGGACAGCACTGTAATATCCGCTTTCGTTCTTTTCAAAATATTCCACGGCGATTTTGCCGTTTTGTGCATGATCAACTGTTACACCCCGTGAACCGAGGATGGCCGAGACGATTTCGGCATTTACCATGATATCTTCTGCGAGAAGGATATGGCGGCCGGAAAGATCTGCACGCTTTCTTTTTTTATACAGCCCCATATTGTTCTTTCTTGCGATTCGTTCGAATTCATCGATTACATTCGAAGCAAACAGAGGCTTGGCAAGAAAACTGTCCACACCAACATGGAGCGCTTCGTCCATGATCTCATCCCAGTTGAATGAAGTCAGTATGATCACGGTTGTTTCTTTGTCATATCTGTCACGGATGCATCTGGCCACTTCCAGACCGTTCATTTCAGGCATCTTCCAATCCAGCAGAACCAGATTGTATGGTTCATGTTTTGTGTGAGCCACATCGAGCATACTCAGTGCCTGCGCGCCGCTGAGAGCAATATCCGAGTTGATTCCGACTTCATCGAGTACCATCCTGGCATGTTCCGCTGCGATCTCTTCATCATCCACGACCAGCACGCGCATATCTTTCGGCTTGATATAGCTGGTACGGGGACCTTGAATGTCGCAGTTCTTCAAAGAAATGACGACTGTAAATTCAGTGCCGACATTCTTTTCAGATTTAACAGAGATATTCCCGTTCATGAGTTCAACAATGTTTTTCGTAATGGCCATGCCCAGACCTGTGCTGCCGAATCTGTTACCGTTGACAGTATTTTCCTGAGTGAATGAGTCGAATATTTTAGGGAGAAATTCTTCGCTGATCCCCACTCCTGTATCTTTGATCACGAACCGCAGTGTTGTCTGATCTGCATAAATTGCGGTGCGTTCTACGGAGAGTTGTACACTTCCCGGAGCATCCGTGAATTTGATGGCATTGCTGAGTATGTTGATCAGTACTTGCTTAAGCTTCATGTCATCGCCTATATAGTAATCAGTGACACCGCCGGTCATAGTACACTCATATTTCAGGCCTTTCTCCTCGCATTGGGATATGACCATGGTATTGATCTGCTCCAGCATTGCACGGAAAGAGAACTCTTCGCGCCTTATTGTCATGCGCCCTGATTCTATACGGCTCATGTCCAGGATATCATTGATCAGGCCGAGCAGATGCCTCGCGCTGTC
>CADCRD010000179.1 GCA_902803725.1 uncultured Eubacteriales bacterium | reverse complement strand
CGTTCAGATGTGCAGAATGTGCTCGAAAGAGTTATGGTCAGGATCGTTGACAAGGGTGAACGCCACAAGCTGTGTGAAGAGACACCGCTGGTCGTTTTGATGATCGGCATCAACGGCGGCGGAAAGACGACGACGATCGGCAAGCTCGCTCATCTTGAAAAGAAAAACGGAAAGAGTGTTGTTCTTGCGGCAGCCGATACCTTCAGAGCTGCAGCCGGCGAGCAACTGAAGATATGGGGCGATCGCAACGAAGTAAATGTCATCACGCATGATGAAGGAACTGATCCTGCGGCCGTTATATTTGATGGTGTCGCCAGTGCGAAGGCAAGAGGCACCGATGTCCTGATCTGCGATACAGCAGGAAGACTGCAGAATAAAAAGAATCTGATGGCAGAACTGGAAAAAATGAATAAAGTAATAGACAGAGAATTCCCTGAGGCTCACCGCGAGACTCTTCTGGTGCTGGATGCAACAACAGGCAAGAATGCTGTTTCGCAGGCAAAGGAATTCAACGAGGTCGCAGAGCTTACAGGTGTCATCCTAACAAAACTGGACGGTACGGCCAAAGGCGGCATCGCCATAACGATAGCTGATGAATTTGATCTGCCGATAAAATATATCGGCACAGGTGAAGGGATCGAAGATCTGGAGGAATTCGTCCCGGCTGATTTTATAGGAGGTATTTTCCATGAGTAAACCGGTAGTGGCAGTAGTAGGACGTCCAAACGTCGGAAAGTCCACACTGTTCAACAAACTGGTAGGACAGAGGATATCCATAGTAGAGGATACGCCCGGCGTAACGAGGGACCGCATATATGCAGAGGCTGAATGGTGCGGCACTCATTTCGCTCTGATAGACACTGGCGGAATAGAACCGTCAAATTCGGAGATCATACCAAGACAGATGAGAGCCCAGGCTGAGATAGCAATGGAGACTGCTGATGTGATCCTGTTCATGGTCGATGGCCGTGAGGGACTGACTAATGCAGACATCGAGGTAGGGGAGCTTTTAAGACCACGCTCGGGCAAGGTCGTTCTGGCCGTCAACAAGGTGGACGGCCGAAATCTGCCGGATGATTTTTATGACTTTTATGAGCTGGGACTCGGAGATCCGATAGCGATATCGGCGGCAAACATGCTGGGGCTGGGCGATCTTTTGGATGAAATAGTTGAGAATTTTCCGGAGGGAGCAGCCACAGAGGACGAGGATACGATCAACGTTGCTGTGATCGGCAAACCTAATGTCGGCAAATCGTCGCTGGTCAATGCGCTTCTCGGAGAAGAGAGAGTAATTGTGTCTGATATAGCGGGCACGACCAGGGATTCTATTGATACTCCGCTGGAAAAGGATGGAGAACGTTACATCCTGGTAGACACGGCGGGTATCAGACGTAAGAACAAAATATATGAAGACATTGAAAGATACAGTGTCATCAGAGCCATAGCTGCCATAGAGCGCAGTGATGTATGTCTGGTGATGCTGGATGCAGGCTCCGGCATCAGCGATCAGGACAAAAAGATCGCAGGACTGGCGCACGAAGCGGGAAAGGGCATTGTTATATGTGTCAATAAATGGGACGCCGTCGAAAAAGAAACTAACACTATGAAAGAATTCAAAAAGCGCATTGAAGCTGAATTCCCGTTCATGTCATACGCTCCTGCTATATTCATCTCCGCAAAGACAGGAAAGCGGCTGGGTTCCGTTCTGGAAACTGTAAAGATGGTCGCAGAGAACCGTTCCGTCAGGATCCCGACAGGACAGCTGAACTCCCTGATATCCGACGCGGTCATGATGAAGCAGCCGCCGTCCGACAAAGGAAAGAGTCTGAAAATATACTATGCGGCGCAGATCGGGATCAGGCCTCCGCTGTTTTCGTTCAAGGTCAATTCGCGTGAACTGATGCATTTTTCATATTCGCGCTATCTTGAGAACAGGATCAGGGACACATTCGGATTTGAAGGTACTTCGATCAAATTCTTGTTCAGGGAAAAAGGAGAAAAGGAAGATGTATAGCAATACAGGTATTCTGGGTTTTGATGTTGCTCAGATGCAGTTGGGTCCCGCTATAGGGATAACTTTTCTGGTCATAGTGATTTCATATTGTCTGGGAATGATTTCGCCTGCAACGATGATCGCAAGCTCAAAAGGTATTGATATACGAAAAGAGGGAAGCGGTAATCCCGGAACGACGAATACGCTCAGGGTAATGGGGAAAAAAGCGGCACTGGTCGTTTTGCTGGTAGATGTATTCAAAGGGGTGATCGCTGTTGCGGCAACAGGGATACTTATCGGACATAATACAGAATATGTTGCAGCGGTATGTGTTTTTTTAGGACATGTTTTTCCTGCCAACAAAAAATTCAACGGAGGGAAAGGTGTTGCGACAGCATTCGGTGCACTGACAGCTGTTAATCCCGGCCTGGGATTCGGGTGTCTGGGGATCGTTGTCTTTGCTGTCCTGCTGACAAGATACGTATCGATGGGTTCTGTCGCGGGAGCGATAGCCTGCCCTGTGCTGACATGGCTGTTAGTGCCTGATTTTATTGGCGAGGCAATTTTTATGGGCTTGATAGTTTTGCTAAGACATAAGGACAATATAAAGAGACTTGCAAATCACGAAGAATCAAAATTAAGTTTTAAAAAATGATATTAATTATCAGCCGGCTTTCAGACCAGGGAGGCATATGGCCGAAAAGGGCAGACCTGGAGATGTTGCTGGCTGATGGTTCTGCAGATCATGAACTAAATAGCATAGTAAAATCGCATTAATATAAACTATTTCAGGAAGTACAGGAGAGAGAAAAATGAAAAAGATCGGTGTTATAGGTGCAGGCAGCTGGGGCACAGCTCTGGCAGTAACCCTTTCAGGGAAAGGGCATGAAGTAAGGATATGGGATCTCGATGAGACTCACCTTAAGGAACTGAGTGAGAACAGAGAAAATGTAAGGTATCTTCCGGAGGTAAAATTCAATGATGACCTTCATGTTGTGTTCTCGGTCGAGGAGGCTATTGACGGAGCAGACATTGTTCTGTTCTCAGCGCCGGCGCAGCATTTCCGCAGTGCTCTTAAAGGCGCGCTGCCTTATCTGAAGGAAAATATGGTGGCTGTCAATGTTGCAAAGGGTATCGAGCAGGGTACACTGAAGCGCATGAGCGAGATCGCGGAGGAACTGGCTCCTGAGCTGAAATATGTAGTCCTCTCAGGACCGTCACATGCCGAGGAAGTCGGAAGAGCTATGCCTACGACTGTTGCGGTCGCTTCAAAAGATATAAAGCTGGCTGAGTACATCCAGGAAGAATTCATGACAGACAGATTCCGTATCTATACAGCCGATGATGTAGTAGGTATAGAACTGGGCGGTTCACTGAAGAACATCATAGCACTGGGTGCAGGCATCTCCGATGGTATGGGATTCGGTGACAATGCAAAAGCGGCGCTCATGACCAGAGGACTGGCTGAGATCAAGAGGCTGGGCATCAAGCTAGGCGCGGATCCGCAGACGTTCCTGGGTCTTGCAGGCGTTGGCGATCTGATCGTAACATGTACCAGTATGCATTCCAGAAACAGGAGATGCGGCATCATGATCGGTGAAGGAATGGATCCGGCAGAGGCAACAGAAAAAGTCGGAATGGTAGTTGAAGGAATGTTCACAGCTGTTGCAGCAAAACAGCTGGCAGAGAAGGTTGGGGTCGAAATGCCGATAACCTTTGGGATAAACGATGTAATTGACGGCAAGATCGATGCGAGAACAGCTGTCGAGATGCTGATGACAAGGGATAAGAAGAATGAGCTTGACTAAAGAATCAAATACAGAAGAGCCCGAACGCGACAAAGCAGACATCGTGCTGATAAAAACGTGACAGAAAAAACAGACTTTGCAAAAAGTTCAAACCCAGAGATGTTGATGATTAACTATTAAGCGAAATAGAGATATTAATATGACTGTAGTTAGAAGAACTATTGTCCGTACAATAGGCCTGATTATTTTGGCATGTTCTTTTTTGATTTGTTTT
>CADCRD010000178.1 GCA_902803725.1 uncultured Eubacteriales bacterium | reverse complement strand
GTCACTTTCCGGTTCGTATATTGAAGAATCCTGTCCCAGCAAGCCGCCCGACAGCACTACGTCATGCAGTTCATCCCTGCGTTCAGCTAAAGCTCTCACAAGTCCATTCGCCACACTTGCCGCATATCCAATAAAGATACGGTCACCGTCCTTTACCAATGCAGCAGCACTCTTCGCTGACACGAGCTTTTCTTCAAAAATTCTTTCCCAATTCATAGTCTTTGTCTTTCCCATTTTTACTGCCTTTTTCTGATCAGCTCTGCTCCTTCACGCAGTGCCTTTTCGTTCACTTCGAGCATCTCAGGATGCTTTGACAGCAGATGCTGCATAGTGGTCACGATCTCATCTACAGTGAACAATCCTGTCTTTTCCACGAATGCACCCAGCATTATCAGATTTGCCACCTGCTGTGCCCCCAGGCCGAGCGCAATATCATCGACAGGCAGATCAATGATCGTAATATCGTCCCTTTCAGGCATGCTGCACAGCGTGCTGTTCATCATCAAAAGTCCGCCCTTTTTCAGTCTTGGAACGAATACTTCCATTGATGGCTGATTGAATATCATCATATTGTCTGCCTTTCCCACAATGGGGCAGCCGACCTTATCATCTGATATGATGACATTACAGCTCGCTGTTCCGCCTCGCTGCTGTGTTCCATACTGAGGCAGGAAGACTGCCTTTTTATTATGGTCTGTGGCCGCATAGCCAAGTATCTTTCCTGTCAGCATGACACCCTGACCGCCGAATCCTGCTATTATCAGACTCTTTTCCATCTTAAGCTTCCTCCTTATCCTTGTAAACACCCAGCGGGAACTCTTTTAACGTTTTTTCCTTCATAAACGGCAGCGTTTCCTCAACAGAACAGCCCCAGTTCGTCGGACAGTTTGACATCAGTTCGACGAAGGAAAAACCTTTGCAGTCCAGTTCGTTTTGCAATGCCTTTTTGATCGCTTTCTTCGCCGCGTTGATATGCGCAGGGGTGTCCAGAGCGACACGTTCAACATAAACCGGTCTTTCCAGAGCAGAAACCAGTTCACACATGTGCATCGGAGCTCCTTCTGTTTCGATATTCCTGCCCATTGGGGTAGTTGTTGATTTCTGTCCCTCCAGAGTAGTCGGAGCCATCTGTCCTCCGGTCATTCCATAGATGCTGTTATTGACAAAGAACACAGCAAAGTTTTCGCCACGGTTTGCAGCATGCATTATTTCCGCAAAACCTATGCTGGCAAGGTCTCCGTCCCCCTGATAGGTGAATACCAGCTTTTCGGGAGCTGAACGCTTGATACCTGTCGCTGTTGCCGGAGCTCTGCCGTGAAGGGCTACTATTCCGTCAGCCTCGATGAATAGTCCGTTCATCGCTCCGCATCCTATCGGATAAACAATTACTGTATTTTCCTGCTGACCAAGCTCATCCAGCACCTCAGCTATCAGTTTGCCAGCGACACCGTGCATACATCCGGGGCAAAAAGAGTTTCCTCTTTCCTCGATCAGCGAATGTGGTCTTTCGTATATTTTTTCCATGATAATCTCCATTCTGCCGCCCTGACTGACGGCACAAATTTCCGTTCATTTCTATTCTTTTCACTTATTTCATCATACCGCGGAGCTTCTCCGTCACATCATCTGTTGTATATATCTGACCTGCCGTTCTTCCATATGTTTCGATCTCAAATCTTCCCTCAGCCCCTATCTGCACATCCTGGATCAGCTGTACAGGTACTGAGAGTTCAAGGCAAAACAACTTTTTTGTGACACTGCTGTCAAGCTTTCTTATCGAGTCGTACGGGAATGGCCATATAGTTACCGGTCTTATCATTCCGACTCTCCTGCCTTCTTCTCTCAGCTGATCTATCGCTGCCTTTGCGATCCTGGCAGATGTGCCATAAGCTACGATGACCAGCTCTGCATCCTCTGTCAGGTACTCTTCGACCATGCATTCTTTCCTCTCCATTTCTGCCCATTTTTCAGCAATAATGAAGTTCCATTTTTCCTGTTCCGGCTCACTGATGATCATCGATGTCGAAAGGCGCCTCTTCGGATCTACCTGCCCGAATCTGGTCGTTGAATAGATCGGGAACTCTTCACGTTCAAATGATCTTGTCTCAGGCAGCTCGACCACCTCCATCATTGAACCGATGCATCCGTCCATAGCCACAAAAACAGGATTTTTATATTCCCAGGCCTTGTCAAACGCTTTGCCTGTAAGGTCAACTGCTTCCTGCAGATCCGCAGGCGCATATACCAGTGCTTTGAACCCTCCGTGTCCCGGACCTCTTGTCAGCATCAGATAGTCTGCCTGAGCAGCCTGGATAGACCCTGTTCCCGGACCGCCTCTCATAACGTCCATTATAACTGCGGGAAAACCGTAACCTGCCAGAGATGACAGGCCCTCGCACATGAGCGACAAACCCGGGCCTGATGTTGACGTCATTGCTCTTGTTCCTGTATAAGCTGATCCGATCACCATATTTATCGAGGCGACTTCAGATTCTCCCTGCACGAATGTTCCTCCCACTTCCGGCATTCTCCTTGAAAGGTATTCCGGTATTTCATTTTGCGGGGTGATAGGATATCCGGCAAAAAATCTGCAGCCTGCCCGTACGGCAGCTTCTGCCAGCGCCTCGTTACCCTTCATGAATTTCCTTTCCATTTATAATTCCTCCTGCTGTTTATTTTCCAAACACTTCAATCGCTGCTTCGGGACATACCACAGCACACATGCTGCATCCGACACAATCATCATTTTTCATTTCCACCGGTGTGAACCCCTTTTTGTTCACTGTTTTTCCGGTGCCTATCACACCCTTCGGACATGCGATGACACACAGCCCGCAGTTCTTGCAAAGTTCGCTTCTGATTTCGATCCCGGCCACTTTTTCAGCCTCCTTCCCTTCCCGATATCTCTTTGATGAGCTGATCTTATATTTTGTGGTTTTATTTTAAGCAGACAGCGGATCATTGTTCAAATTTAAAACCATTATTCTGTCATACGTTCCAAAAATGTTTCAAAAAGAAATTTTTGTTCACATCAGCCTTTGCCGCACTAAAAAAGGGGCCTTACGCCCCGCTGATCTCATTATTATCTCATGAACCTGATCACCGCATTCATGCTATAGTCAAGATGGTCATTCATCAGATCATGTGCCTGCCCGGGAAATCCCAGTTTGATGGCATTCAGAATCGACTGATGCTGATGTCCCAGCAGTACCAGTCTGGAATGATCCTCTTCTAAAAGTGCTGAACTGGACTGATATGACAACTGCTTCAGGTATTTGCTGATCGAGCCGTAAGTCCTGCTCAGAAAAGGATTGCCTGCAAATTCAACTATCGCTTCGTGAAAGCTGCGGTCCAGCATCGTCAGTTCGTCAAAGATTTCTTCTTTTCTGCTCACGCCGCACCGGCTGATGCCGCTGACAAAATCGCTTACATTCTTTTCAAGGAACGGCAGGTCCGGCAAATGCATCCATTTGGCGCAAAGATAAGCAGACTCGGATTCGATAGCTCTGCGAACAGTGAACAAACGCTCAACATCAAGATGATCCATGCCTTTCACCCTGTACTGCCTTTGGATCCTGTCTTCCTCCTTTATGATCTCGATAAACATATTTTGTTCCAGAACAGCAAAAGCATCCCTGATAGTCGTTGTCGATACTTCAAGAGCTTCGGCCAGATGACTGATATTAAGCTTTTCATAAGGTTCCAGCCTCATCGTAAGAATAGCTTCTTCCAGCAGGCGGACGACTTCACCGGTCACATTGAGAAAAGGATTTTCACACTTTGCATTTTCGATGATGCCAGCCGCGAATAATTCTTTGTAATTCCTCTTCATATGCGAATTTCCTTCCTGTTCACATTTGTTTTATCATTATTTTATACTCTGTCTATGATCCTGGTCCTGATGAAAAGTTCATACACAACGGCAACAAAAGCGATCCATACCGCAGTGTAACAATACGGAACTGCTGCCGCTGTATTGATGATAAGTGCGATGCCGAATACCATCAGCCCTGTAAGCTTGTTAAGATATGTATGTTCAGAGCCGAATTCATGATCCTTGAGCGCATATTTCAGATATAACACCAGCCTCAGCAGCAGAACGATCCCGAAGATGATCCATATATTCTTTGGAAGAGTGATCCAGAGTTTTGGCCATATTTTTACCAGAGTTATGAAATAAAAGAACAGGTCGGCCACGCTGTCAAGTTTTGCGCCGAATTCGCTGGTAAGGTTCCAGTGTCTCGCAACAAATCCGTCAAGAACATCTGTGAATCCGCACATGCAGTAAACAGCATAAAATGGTACAGTAAAAGGCGCGATAAATATCATCGCTACTGTTCCTAATATTCTTACTGCGGTTATGATATTCGGGACTTTTTTCATATTCTGTCTGTTTTTCTGCCTGAACGTTTACTATCGTATCAGCAACAGCCGATACGATAGTATTATATACAATATTTTATATTTTTCCAGTTTTGTTTTTCAGATCGTCATCGTTCTTCCCTGAAGTATGGCAGTCCGAGACTTTCGGGGGGCTGGTTTTCTCTCTTGTTTCTCATGCCGGTAATTATCAGCACGATGATCGTTACGATGTAAGGCAGCATTTTGTACAGTTCCTTGACTGCCATGTTGCCTCCGGTCGGCACGAACAGATACAGTATGTAAAGTCCGCCAAACAGCATCGAAGCAAAGATCGCGATATTCGGACGCCAGATCGTGAATATTACGAGTGCTATTGCCAGCCATCCTCTGTCGCCGAACGCATCGTTTGACCAGACACCGCTGGCATAGTCCATGACATAGTACAATCCGCCAAGTCCTGCGATCATGCAGCCTGCACACACCGAGATGTATTTGTATTTGTTGATATTGATACCTGCAGCGTCGGCAGTTGCCGGATTTTCACCGATGGCTCTAATATGCAGGCCGATACGTGTGCGCTTGAGAATATACGATGTGATGATCGCGACTGCGATCCCTGCATAAGCAAGAAATCCATACGAGAAAAATATCTTTCCAAACCATCCCAGATCATCTGCGAATGGCAGCTGTTTTGCAAAGCAGTGACTGGTTCTCGACAGCGCCAGTGAAGGCACATCACTGCCGGTGAGCTTGATCAGTGATCCTCCGAAGAAATTGCCGAATCCTACACCGAATGTGGTCATTGCCAGGCCGACTACATTCTGGTTCGCTCTCAGAGTGATCGTCAGGAAACTGAACAAAAGACCCATGAGCAGCGAGCCCAGAAGACATGCCAGCAAAGGAATGATTATAGCCAGGAATGTATTCAGCTCACCGTCCGTGCTCTGTTCATACAGGAACGAACCGATCACTCCGCTGATGCCTCCGACATACATGACGCCCGGGATACCGAGGTTGAGACTTCCTGATTTTTCTGAGATCGTCTCACCTGTACATCCATATAACAGTGGGATACTCTGTACGATAGCTCTGGAGATGAATGTTGCGATATCAAACATCTGCTTCACTCTCCTTTCCCGTTTTTCTTACATGCACCTTGTAATTTATGAAGAACTCACAGCCTATGATAAAGAACAGAACGATCCCCGTAATGATATCTCCGAACGACTGATTGAGCTGAAAATGCGTCGATATTTCGCTTGCGCCCCTCGACATGAATGCCAGCAGCAGACTGCTCGCTACCATGGCTGCCGGATTGAACTGAGCAAGCCAGGCGACCATGACTCCAAGAAAACCGCGGCCTCCTGCCAGAGTCGTAGTGATCGTATGATCCGAAGCCGAAACCATGAGCCACCCTGTAAGACCGCAGAGACCTCCTGACAGAAGGAGTGTACGGATGATGACTTTATCGACCTTGATGCCGACATAGCGCGCTGTGTTGCGACTCTCTCCGACTACCGATATTTCATAACCGTGTTTACTGTATTTAAGATACACATACATGCCTATCGTGACGATCACGACTACCAATATCATGAAAAGGTATTTTTCACCGCCTATAGAAGGTATCCACCCGGCCATCGTCGACTGATTGATGATGCCGATCTTTCCGGAACCCTTCGGCACTTCCCAGACGATGACGAAAAATGCCACCAGCTGTATAGCAACATAGTTCATCATAAGAGTAAACAATGTCTCATTCGTATTCCATTTTGCCTTGAAGAATGCCGGTATACCTGCCCAGATCGCTCCGGCGCCGACTGCCCCGGCAAACATTACTATCATCAGTACAGGTTCGGGAAGAGTATTTCCCAGACATATCATACACGCCGCCGTAACAAGAGCACCTATCATGATCTGTCCTTCTCCGCCCAGATTCCAGAATTTCATTTTGAAGGCCGGTGTCAGGGCCAGCGCCACACACAGCAGCAATGCAGTCTCCTTACCGAGGATCCATGTCTTTCTTGAGCTGCCAAACGCGCCGTCGAACATCGAACCGTAGACGCTTATCGGATCAAGACCCGTAGCCAGAGTGACAGCAATGGCGCACACTATCAGCGAGGCCAGTATTGCAGCAAGACGTATCAGCCATGCCTTTTTCCATTCCATTTCACTGCGGCGTGTTATATGCAGCAGTGGTTCACGGTTCTCATGATTTGTCTTGTTCTTGTTTTCCGAAACAGAAGTCATCTCATTTGATTTGCTTTCTTTTTCGTTCATCGTCTTGACCTCCTTTCCGGATTTCTGTTGATGCCCTCTTCACCTTCAGGCACCTGATGCAGACTCGTCATCATCATGCCTATCCCGTTTTTGTCGGCCGTCCGTCCGTCAACAATGCCGCTGACCTTGCCATCACAGAGCACCATGATGCGGTCACAAAGTTCGAGCAGAACATCGAGATCCTCGCCAACGTATACGACAGCGACTCCCTTTTGCTTTTGCTGATTGAGCAGATCATATATCGTGTATGACGAGTTGATATCCAGACCTCTGACTACATAGGCGGATAAAAGAACGGTCGGCGCACTGGCGATCTCTCTTCCCACCAGCACCTTTTGTACATTACCGCCGGACAGCTTTCTGACCGGGGTCGATATGCTCTCTGTATTTATCTCCAGTTCGTCCACTACCTTTTCAGCCAGTTCACGAGGTGTCTTTCTGTCAGTGAACAGCGATTTTCCTTTTCTGAACGATCTGAGCATCATATTGTCAGCAAGATCCATAGTCCCGACAAGACCCATTCCCAGTCTGTCTTCGGGGACGAACGAAAGAGCAACACCCATTGCTGAGATCTCTGTCGGATCCTTTCCTACGATATCGCTCGCCGTGCCGTCATCCGCAATATATTTGATCGTGCCCTTTTCGACCGGCTGCAAACCTGCAATGGCCTCCAGCAGTTCCTTCTGTCCGCACCCGGAGATGCCCGCGATACCCAGGATCTCACCTGAATTTGCAGTGAAGGAAACATCATCCAGCTTCAGGACACCATCGGATGATCTTACAGTCAGACCGTCTATCTTCAGTCTGGGTGACGAGAAGAGAGGCTCGGGCCTGTCAATGTTGAGTGCGACCTCGCGTCCAACCATCATGTTCGTCATTTCCTGAGCATTAGTTTCTTTTGTGATCAGCTGACCAATGAACTCGCCTTTTCGAAGTATAGCCACACGGTCTGATATGGATTCGACCTCGTGAAGCTTGTGCGTTATAATAACGATGGCTTTGCCGTCCTCACGCATGTTTCTCAGCACTGCGAACAGCTTGTCTGCCTCCTGCGGAGTCAGCACAGCAGTCGGTTCATCAAGGATCAGTATTTCAGCTCCGCGGTACAGAGCCTTTACGATCTCCACGGTCTGCTTTTGTGATACAGACATATTATAGATCTTTTGTTTGGGATCGACATCAAATCCATATTCATCACAAATCTGCCTGATTCTTTCACTCGCCTTTTTCAGATTCAGTTTGCTGCGTTTTTTCTTTTTTGTTTTCCGGCCTCCTTCTGCATCCAATGCCTCTTCAGACTCATTTGCAGCAGCTTGTTCCGGCACTTCTTCGCTGTCAAGTCCGAGGACGATATTTTCGGCCGCCGTAAACACATCCACCAGTTTGAAATGCTGATGGATCATTCCGATACCGTAATCAAAAGCTTCTCTCGGTGAACTGATGGTGACCGGCTTTCCATCTATCATTATCTGTCCGCTGTCCGGATAATATATCCCTGACAACATATTCATCAGCGTGGTCTTTCCGCTGCCGTTCTCACCTAAAAGAGACAGGACCTCGCCACGATAGATATCAAGATCGACATCCTTGTTTGCTATGACAGAGCTGCCAAAAGTCTTGGTGATCCCTCGCATCGATACAGCGGGTATTTTGTTTTCCAAGAGTGATCATCACCTTTCTTTTATCATAATAATTTACAGTCGTATTGCAGAGTCTTTTTTCAAAGGCTGCCAGAGGCAGTAATGATATTAATCTGATGCATTTCTGCCGCAAAGGGAAAAACAGCCGGTGTGCTGTTCTTTCCTTTACAGCAAACGCTTGCTTTCATAAATGGGAATGGCGAAAGGCTGAGGGCAGCCTTTCGCCCGGCTTTTTTATCTCATTCTTGTTAAATCAGCTCTTATGCTCTCTTACATTTTCTTGTCGAGCAGTTTGATGCCGTCGATCTGCAGATCGAAGTACGGAGCTGAACGGAATTCGGATTCGTGGAAGTAACCGTCCTTGATAACTTCTGTATCTTTTTCGTATTTCTCATCTGTGTCAACGTCAGCTTTGTAGCTGTCGAGTTTTTTGCCGTCTACTGTAAATGCTGATGTGTCGAATACATGCAGGTCGCCTGCTTCGAGTTTTTTCTGGACCTCAGCCAGCTTGTCAGCTGTTCCTTCTGCTGCTGCCTTTTCGTTTACTTCTGTCAGCTGGACTGATTTTGTCTTGAGTGTTCCGGTGTAATCAGCATCCAGTTTGTCGCCGTTCTGAACTGCTTTGATGACCGTCTTGTAGTACGGAGCCCAGTCGATGCGTGATGATACGATGAATGTGTTCGGGCAGGCCTTTTCTGTGCTGCCGTTGTATGAAACATTCGGAACTTTTTTCTTTTCACATGCTGTCGGAGCTCCCATGGAATCAGCGTGCTGGCTGATGAGTACGCAGCCGCCGTCGATCAGCTTGTTTGCTGCTTCTTTTTCAGCTGTTTCATCATACCATGAACCTGTGAATGTTACGTCCATTGTTGCACTCGGGCATTCTGATCTGGCGCCGAGGAAGAATGATGTGTAGCCGCTGATAACTTCAGCATAAGTGAATGCGCCTACATAACCGATCTTTGCCTGATCTTCCGTGATCTTGCCTTCTTTGATCATTTCGTTCAGCTTCATTCCTGCAGCAACACCTGCAAGGTAACGGCCTTCATAGATGCTGGCAAATGCGTTGTGGTAATTGTCAAGACCTTCTGTGTGCGCCTTTGTTCCTGTTGAATGACAGAACTGAACATCTGTGAATTCTTTTGCCGCCTGGATCATGTAATCCTCATGACCGAATGAGTCTGCAAATATTACGTTGCATCCGGCATCAACCAGTTCAGCTGCCGCATCATAGCACTCCTGACCTTCCGGGATGTTTGTCTTGATCTCATAATCAATTCCGGCTTCATCGCATGCTTCTTTTGCTGCATTAATGAAGTTGAGGTCATAAGTCGAGTTCTCATCATGAAGGCATATGAAACCGGCCTTTACTGTTTTGCCTTCTTTTTCTTCAGACTTTTCTTCATCGCCTGAACCTCCGCAGCCTGTCAGTGAGAAAGCTGCGATCATTGCCACTACGAGCAGCATTATCAAACTTTTCTTTTTCATTTAGTTTTTTTCCTCCTGAACTAAATTGTGATAATAAGTGTGATATTGTTTATTTCTCATGACGCAGATGCATCATTATGAACTATCTTTTGTTGTCCGTAAAAATGATCTCAGTGTCAGTCATCTTTTCGATGCAGGCAAGCGGTTCGACTCTGACATTGCGGACCCTCAGCTTGTCTCCGCCTCCCTGAAATTTCTTTTCGATGGCAACTGCCGCGCCCGCGACCTCTGCTCCTGCCAGTTCAGCCAGATCCATCAGTCCGTCCAGTGCATTGCCGCTGGCAAGAAAGTCATCCACCAGCAGGACTCTGTCGCCTTCCTTCAGATAGTCTCTGCTGACAACTGCTTCGTAATCATTTCCGTGAGTGAAAGAATGTATCTTTGTACTGAGTATTTCACCGTCAACATTGCTGGCCTTGTGTTTTTTGGCAAAAATAACAGGAAGTCCCATGGACATCCCTGCTGCAGCTGCGATAGCGATCCCGCTGGATTCTATCGTCATTATTTTAGTAATTTCTTCTTTTTCAAAAAGACGGGCAATCTCGTCACCGATCTCTTTCAGAAATTCCGTATCTATCTGCTGATTCAGAAAACTGCCTACCTTTAGTATCCCTCCCGGCAGAACTGTTCCTTCTTTACGGATCTTTTCTTCCATTGCTTTCATGAGTGATTCCTTTTCCTTTCAAGTTGCTGCTTGCTTGTCTTTCTGACCACGCTTTGCCGCAGCCGTTAAACTAAAAACACTCCAGCTGAAATACCCAACTGAAGCATTCATGTTTCCAATAGTCGCAGCTATAACGGCGCTGCGGTAGAAACTCCCGGGCCATTCATCCGGGATTATATCAGAAAAGCATTTCGTTATTTTTTCTATACTAAAATGCTATATTAAAACCCGCCCTGTGTCAACAAAAAATTGAAAGACCGGCACCGCCGGGCTGCCGGTCTTTTTATGCTCTTTTAAGCTGTCATATGCTGCTTAGTTCCAGAAATCCGTCTTCTGTTTCAGACCGATATCAGCAGCCTTGAATTCAGGATTGACGCCTGCCTTTTTCTGCTTTTCATAATCCTTAAAGCACTTGATGGCGACGCCGCCAAGGATCAGTATCGACGGTACGTTCGTGATTACCATCAGACCCTGTGCCAGATCAGCAGTATCCCATACGAGTCCTGCACTGGCAATAGCCCCTACGAATACGAGGCCGGCAGCGACAAGTCTGAATACCAGCAGGAGACCCGGGCTTGGTTCCCTCTTCAGGATGAACTTGAGACATCCTTCGCAGTATGAATAGTTACCTATCAGCGTTGTGAACGCGAACAGTGACATAGCGACTGCGATGAAGATCGGACCAAAGCTTCCCAGTGTTGAACCGATGGAATCCTGAACGAATCCTGCAGCATTTGCGCTGCCGTCATCCATTACATAACCCTTCGGCATTACATTTGTGCTCATGCACATGAGAGCTGTAGCTGTACAGATCAGCAGCGTATCAATGAATACAGAAAGCATCTGTACCAGACCCTGTTTAGCCGGGTGGGATACATCGGCTGTTGCAGCGGCATTTGGCGCTGAACCCATACCGGCTTCATTGGAGTAAAGCCCTCTCTTCAGACCGAACATCAGGCACGATCCCGCAAATCCTCCGAATATAGCTTTGAAATCAAAAGCGCTGGAGAAGATACGGCCGAACATTGCCGGAATGTTACTTGCGTTCATTACGAGAACGATGATAGCAACTGCTACATAAGCAACGCCCATTACCGGAACGAGCACGCCAGTTACGTGAACCAGTCTCTTAGCTCCGCCAAGAACGATAATGGCAAACAGCACCGCGAGGATGATACCGATGATCATCGGCGTTGTACCTTCTTTATAGAAGCTGAATGCCGCGAATGTCGACTGCAGGTTATATGCAGCCAGCATGTTGTAACCTACGGCGTATGTAAAGATAATCAAGAATGAGAAAATGACGCCCAGCCATCTTGCGTGAAGTGCCTGATGCATGTAGAACGCAGGGCCGCCGTAGCTGGAGCCATCGGGGTTTCTTTTCTTGTAGATCTGAGCCAGGGTCGACTCTACGAACGCCGTTGCGCCACCGAGGAACGCTGTGATCCACATCCAGAAAATAGCTCCTTCGCCACCGAGGATAATAGCTGTAGATACACCGATGATGTTTCCGGTACCTACTCTGGAAGCTGTTGATACCATGAGTGCTCCGAATGAAGAGATACCTCCTTCATGAGGCTTTTCTTTGACGACTCTGATACTTTCGCCAAAGAATCTGACCTGCATGAATCCTGTACGAATCGTGAACAGGATACCGCCTGCGATCAGAAGCAGCGGAACACACCACGGCTGGTATAGTACATCGGCAATCGCCAGTACCACCTTATCAATTGAGTCTAACATAAAGTTTTCCTCCCAAAACGTGTGTAAAAAAACGGATAGAAATACATGTCTCGCAGTGGATACATACTACTGTTTCGCCATCTTCGCACCTGAACGATCCAGATGCTTGTATGCTCTCCGCCATATAGACTATTTTATTTTACTATATTAATAATATCATGTCTATTATTTTGTAACCGGCGGATTTTCGCTGACGTCTTTTCGTGCATGTTATTTTTCCCTCATGTAATAGAACAGATACTGCTGGGCAATGCCTCCATACCGTCCAAAGGTTTTTTCGGCAAATGCCTTCATCTCTGCAGGTTTTTCAATATCATACAGCTCGCGCATGACACGCCTGACCCACACGTCGATCGGAAAGCTATCGGTCTGGTTCAGCCCGAACAGTCTGATACAACTGGCGACTTTGGGGCCTACCCCGCACAGTGAGTCCAGATCGTCTGTCAGGACATCAAGCCCCTGCTCACAGACGCACCGCGCTGTCTCGATAAGATACCGGGCGCGGTAACCGAGCCTTACCGGGGCCAGATCATCGACTGTCAGATGCGCCAGTTCTTCCGGCGAAGGCAGTTCATACCACCGGAGATCTGAGGGGAATATGCCATTAACAGGCTTCCCGGCGAGTTTTGCCAGATCACGGATATTCTTCTTTATTCTCGGGATATTATTGTTTTGAGAAATAATAAAGGAAACTGTTGTCTCCCATGGATCCTGTCTCAAAATGCGGATCCCGTGACCGAAGGGAATTGCCTGTTTTATTATTCTGTCCTTTGACAATTCCATTTTGATCTTTCCATAATCCGTATCGAGATCAAAGTAGTTTTTCCAGAACAGAATATCGTTTTTCCCATTCGAATCACTATCTTTTTCAGGTCTTGAAAACTGATCTATACGAAGGGTCACCTTTTTTTCATCGCTCCGGCCGCATGTTTCGCTGTTTTTCCATGTTCCGGTGCTCTCTTTTTCTGCATCAGTGACAGATACCCGGGCGACACGGCCGCCTGCGATCCCGAAATATGATTCAAAATTGTTATTATTCTCCTCGCGCTCCCAGCGAAAGCACTGCCCGCATTCGAAAATGTGTTTCAGCACAAAATCGGCAGCCGGAACTTCAAATGATATCTGATCGCTGGCATTTTTGTCTTGTGTTTTTCTTTTCATCCGCTTATTCCCTTGGAGCAAGTTCGCGCACTTCCACATTTATCGCCCCTACATTGAATCCGGTCATCTTATCGATCTGTCGCGCACACCGGCGCTGCAGCATTGCAGCTGTTTTGGGGATGGATCTATCCTGTTCAAAGACTGCCAGTATCCTGACGATCAGCTCTTCTTTGCGGTTTTCCGCAAGAACTTTTTTCAGTTCACTCACTCCGGGAACATCACGTGCTGTCAGATAAACAATATCAGACACTGATTTCTCAGAGATGAAAAAATCTCCCATGTAGCTGAATGTCGGCCGAACGACTGACTTTTCTTCTTCTATGTCATGCACCGGTCCCCATCCGCGGAAGATCCTCATCGGATCCATGAAATAACCCGAAAACTGGCGTTTTAACTGTGCCGTCGGGGCAGGAACGACATGTTTGCCCATCACATTGCGCTGCTTATGCGCCGCTTCACGCTGTTCGGGCGTGGTTATATCCTCGATCCGGATGATCTCCTCTATCGGCGGAAATTCCAGCCGGGCCGCGATCTTTTTCACCATGCCTTCGGATGTCCCAAGGATCAGGATGCTGTCCGGAGACACTTCCCTGATTTTTTTAACCACCTCAGCCTTTCTGAGATCCTGGGTAAACAGCGCCGTCTTTACCGCGCCTATCTTTGTCGGATCTGTTTTTGCCGAGATGCCGGCCATAACTGTATTGTTGCAAATAAACAGTCCATCATCGATTATAGCCTGTATGCCGCGTTTTTCGCACAGCTCCATCGCCTGATAACTCTTTCCGGTACCGCTCTTGCCTACCAGTGCATATACTTTCATCGAATGATCCTGACGCGGGGAAAAACCGCATCTTTCCTCCTGCATTTAATTCTGAACTAAAAGGCACTGTTTTTCAACACAAAAAATATGATCATATACTTTAGTACTGTACAGCAGCGTATAAAACCTCTTTTTCGGCCACACTTCCACAAAGTGTTGAAATTTCAAGCGTTGTGTTAGCTTTAACTAACGCTCCTTTTAGCCGCTTTTTTCCTTTTTGCCCGGAATTTACCCGTTTCATCTAAAAACTATTGTCCTATTTTCTTTACTTTTTGATACATGGATGCTATACTTCTTTTTGTCAATATTAATAAAACTATAAAGGAGGATTTAATCATGGCATATGTAATCGATGACAGCTGCATCGCTTGCGGAGCTTGTGCAGGCGAATGCCCGGTTGGCGCTATCAGCGAAGGCGACGGCAAATTCGTGATCGACGAAGGTACATGCATCGACTGTGGTGCTTGTGCTGGTGCTTGCCCGGTTGACGCACCGAAGCAGGGCTAATCATAGCAACGAGTATAATAACCGTTTCTCCTTGGGGAACGGTTATTTTATTTACTAAAAAACAGCCTCAAAAGGCTGCTTTTCCATATCTGCTTTTCATCCTGGCTTTCATGTCATGCCTCATACCGGTCAATAAATCCGAAACCTGCTCTGTTTAATGCTTTATGGATCAGTTATTGTTTTCCATATAGTAAGCAAGTGAGTGCAGGCTGTCGCTGAGGTGTACATTTTCCAGCGCGACGTCCTCGGGCACACTGACATCCAGAGCAGTAAAGTTCCAGATACCGCGAACTCCGCCTTCACACAGTTTATCAGCAACCTCCTGAGCAGTATTCTTAGTCGTACAGATGATCCCGATGTCTGTGCTGTTTTCTTTCAGATAATTTACCAGTTCCTCATAATCGCGCACTTTGATACCGTTTATGCGCATCCCAATAAGGCGCGGATTCACTTCAAAAATACTTTCTACGATGAAACCCATATTCGAATAATGTGTGTAGTTTGCAAGCGCCTGTCCCAGATTGCCGCCACCTACCAGAACCATTTTATATTCACGGTCCAGGCCCAGTATCGAGCTGATTTCATCATATAATGCCTCAACATTATATCCGTATCCCTGCTGTCCGAATCCGCCAAAATTGTTCAGATCCTGTCTGATCTGACTAGCGGTATATCCTGTCAACTGACTGAATTCCTTAGAAGATATCTTATCTACCCCGTCTGCCATTAATTCCTTCAGATAACGCCGGTATCTTGGCAGTCTTTTGATAACTGCTTTTGAAATCTGCGTATTCTTTGGCATTCTATTTACTCTTTTCTTCCACGAAATCTACCAGATCAGATACTTTCTGGAATTTTTCGGCATCTTCATCCGGTATCTCGATTCCGTACTCTTCTTCAATGGCCATTATTATCTCAACAGCATCCAGAGAATCTGCTTCGAGATCCTTCATCAGATGCGTATCAGGTTCTACCTTTGATTCCTCAACGCCCAATTGTTCAACAATGATTTCTCTTATCTTTTCAAATACCATTTTCAAGCACCTCCATTTGCTTCTTCATAATTATAAGTTACTGAAAAATCTATTGCAACTATTTTTGATAATTCTTTGTCAAACGATTCATTCCTGCATCCATTTATTGTAATAGCCATCCAGAGTTGCTTTGCTTTCTTCCAGTTCTCTGCTCAATGCATCCAGTTTCAGATAATCAGACAAAACATCTTCTCTGCACATTTCTTCCTCGATCTCATGGATGCGGATCTCAAGATTTTCTATATCCTGCTCCAGCTTCTTAAGTTCTTTCTCCTCGCGGCGCCTGGCGGTTTCGGCCTGCTTTTTGAGGCGCCGCTCTTCGGCGCTGCCCTCCTTTGCCGCAGTCACATCGCTGTCCGGAAAATCATCTTCACCGTTCTGAATGCCGCCGCCTGTGTTGTCTCTTCCGGCTTTTTTCAGTTCCTCAAGATAACGTCTGCCGGATTCTATCTGTTCCTTTTTTTCCACATAGTAATCGTATTTTCCCAGATATTCTGTCATGCCGTCAGGTGTCAGCTCCATGATCCGCGTCGGCACCTTTGCCAGCAGATAACGGTCATGCGATATGATGACCGCAGTCCCCGGAAAATCCAGAAGCGCATCTTCAAAGATTTCCTTCGAATCAATATCAAGGTGGTTTGTCGGTTCATCGAGGAGCAGCAGGTTCGCACCGGACAGCATCAGTTTGAGCAGTGACAGCCTCGCCTTCTCACCTCCCGACAGTGCTCTTACAGGAAGGAAAACATCGTCACCGCGGAACAGGAATCTCCCCAGTATCGAACGCATTTCCGTATCGGTGTACAGATGGTACGCGTCTTTCATCTCATCAAACACAGTGTTGTCTTCATTGAGCAGACGCTGTTCCTGATCATAGTAACCGATCTTGACATTATGTCCTGTCTTGATATATCCCTCATTTGGTTTGAGCTCACCTGTGATCATGCGCATCAGCGTCGTCTTTCCGATCCCGTTTGCGCCCACGATACAAATGCGTTCTCCCCGTTTAATGTCAAACGAAGCTCCTTTGAACAACTGCTTTTCATTTCTGCCATATCCGAACGACTTAGCCAGATTTTCTGCAAACAGCACATCATTTCCGCTCTTGAACTGTTCGCGGAATCTGATCTTCATCTTGCCATACTGTTCTCCGGGAGCACTGATGCGTTCCATGGACTGAAGCCTTTTTTCACGGCTGGCCGCCCTCTTTGCCAGTTTTTCCGTGCCCCGCTGTTTCATGCGGCGCACTATTTCTTCCTGTCTGGCTATCTCCTGCTGCTGATTGCGATAACGGCGCATTTCCTCTTCACGAAGTTCTTTTTTCCGGACCGCATACTGATCATAGTTGCCTTCATATGCTGTCAGTTTGCCATGGTCGATATCAAAGATCCGGTTCACGGTCTCATTAAGAAAATATCTGTCATGGGAAACCACGATCATAGTCCCTTTATACGAGGCAAGATACTGTTCGAGCCACCTCAGAGTTCCGATGTCCAGATGGTTCGTCGGTTCATCAAGGAAAAGAATATCCGGGTTTTTCAGCAGCAAAGCCGCCAGAGCCAGCCTGGTCCGTTCGCCGCCGGAAAGCATCCCGATCTTTTTATCGTAATATTCTTCTCCAAAAGCCATGCTGGTCAAAATACCTCTGACATCACTGCGAAAACGGTAGCCTCCTCTTCTTTCGTATTCTTCGCGGAGTTCTTCATATTTTTCCAGTGTCTCTTTCTGATCTGCTCCGGACAATCCCGCAGCAAGATGCGACAGCCTTTCCATCTCCTCTTCCATATCCATCAGCGGCCGGAAGATCTTGTCCATTTCCTCGATCACCGTCCCGCTGCCCGCAAAGCTGTCTCTCTGTTTAAGGTATCCGATCTTCGTATCGCCGGACACAAAAATAGTGCCGCTGCTCGGCTCCATTTCCCCTGCCAGCATCCCGAGCAGCGTCGTCTTTCCGGCGCCGTTCGGTCCGACCAGTCCGATGCGTTCACCGGCATTTATGCTAAAGGTGATCCCCGAAAGGATCACATCAGTTCCGTATTCTTTTTTCAGGTCCTTTGCACTCAGTATTATCATTTTTCTGCTGCCGGCTGTCTTTACCGGTCTTTGGCTCTCATAACGGCAGCTGGGCAACTGCATCCATGAACAGATAGTCCTGTCTGTCCGAACCGTACTCGCTGATATATTTATAATATCCTGCAGCGCCGATCATTGCCGCATTGTCTGTACACAGCACAGGACCGGGAACGCACAGCCGTATTCCTTCACGCCCGCAGGCTTCGCTCAGTTTTTCGCGCAGTCGGCTGTTTGCCGCTACTCCGCCGGCAACCACCAGTTTATCCTCATGATTTTCGACTGCGGCTCCTACGGATTTTTTGACAATAACATCAAGGACTGCTTCCTGGAATGACGCTGCAACATCAGGAACGCTGATCTCACGTCCTGCCTGCTTCTCACTGTTGACGTAGTTCATGACACCTGTCTTGATCCCGCTGAACGAAAAGTCGAGGCTGCCGTCTTCGAGAAAGACCCTTTTGAACTGAACCGCGTCAGGGTCGCCTGTACGGGCGATCTTATCGATCTTTGGGCCGCCCGGATAGCCAAGCCCCAGTACACGTGCGACTTTGTCATAAGCTTCGCCTGCTGCATCGTCTCTTGTCTGACCAAGCGTGATGCACGAATTATAATCATCCACGCGGACGATATTCGTATGTCCTCCGGATACGACCAGAGCCATAAAAGGCGGCTCAAGATCAGGAAATTCAAGATAATTAGCACTGATATGCCCCTGAATGTGATGTACCGGCACCAGAGGCTTACCTGCAGCAAGAGCATAGCTCTTCGCAGTAGCCACTCCTATCAGCAGCGCGCCGACAAGACCCGGACCATACGTGACGCTGAAAAAGTCCACATCGTCCATCGTCACGCCTGCCTCTTTCAAAGCATGATCTGTCACGTTATTGATATTCTCAAGATGATGCCTTGATGCGATCTCCGGCACGACTCCGCCGAATGCCGTATGCACATCTATCTGTGAGGCTATTATATTCGACAGTATCTTCCTGCCGCCGGCCACCAGAGCTACGGATGTCTCATCGCAGCTCGACTCTATTGCCAATGTCAGTAAATCGTTTTTGTACATTATCTGCCCTTTTCCTGTTCTTTTATAATTCGCACATATTTATCTGCCGCGGCGCCACATGATCATGGCGTCTTCATGGTTGTCCTGATAGTATCCCGGACGGATCCCCTCGCTCTCAAATCCGTGCTTTTCATACAGACTGATCGCAGGAAAGTTGCTTACACGCACTTCCAGTGTGTAATCAACGATGCCGTTCTTTCCGCAGATGTCAAACATCTCCTCCAGCAACGATGACGCGATGCGTTTGCCCCGGTACTCCGGCAGCACTGCCACATTCGTGATATGACCTTCGTCTTCGACACGCCACACACCGGCATATCCTACCACCAGTCCGCCGCATTCCGCTACGATATACATCGCGATCTTATTTTTAGTCAGTTCTCTGTGAAACGAATCCACGCTCCATGGCAGCAGCAAACACCGCTGGTCGATCATCGCCATTTCCTCAGCGTCCAGTACTTCAGCACGTCTTATCAGATATTTTATATTCTCATTATTTGCCATTATTATTAATTGCCTGTTACTATCAGCCGTTTCCTTTGCCGGCAATGCCCTTTCCCAGAGTGCCTTCCTTCAGCCGCTGCTCAGCTTCAGTAATGCGCATATACTGTGGTTTTAGTTCGTTATATGACAAGTTCACAAGTTCTCCGAACGTGTCCGGATCCGCCAGCATATCAGCTGCCATCTCACAGACTCCGGCAGCGTCCTGATATATGCTTTTCATCTCATAGTCCATATCTTCGCACAGCTCAGCTATCTTGTCTGCATAAGCATCCACGCCGTCGCCGATGAACAGTATCCTGCCCGGATCAGACTCTTTCAGCATACCGATGAACTCGTCCAGCATGTACGGACCGCCCTGTATGATCTCGCAGAAATCGTTATAAGCTCCTGCGTATACCTGACCGCGCCGTGCATTGAACAGCGGACAGACCGTGCCCTTCAGGTTCGCCTCGTATTCACTGCATCCAAAAGCAAAGAGCGTCGGCACGGATATCAGCGGCACTCTGCTCACCTGATTGAGAGCTCTTCCGGTTGAAACGCCTATGCGGATCCCTGTAAAGGATCCCGGCCCTGCTGACACAGCGATCGCATCCATGTCTGTCAGTTTATAACCGCCCGCTCTCATCAGCTCATCGATCATCGGAGTCAGTGATCTCAAATGATTGAGTTTTTCCTCCGATACTCTTTCTGTTATATCGTCACCATCCAGAACCGCTGCCGAGCAGTACGGTCCTGTGGTTTCTATTCCTAAAATTTTCATTATATTATCTTCTTTCGTTTGCGGCTTTCTGATCAGAAATCACATCTGTAAACACGCGATTGCTGCGCATCAGGAGCCGCACCTTTTGCGTAATCGCGGCCCGGGCCTTCGCCGGGCTTCTTTTCATCATAGGTGATATATATTGTTTTTGTGTTTTCGGGCAGCAGTTCTTCGATCTTGTCAGCCCATTCAATGATGCAGACACCATCTCCGAAAAAATATTCTTCATAACCCAGTTCGAGCATCTCATCGGCACTGTTCAGCCTGTATACATCAAAGTGATACAGCGGCAGTCTTCCGTCTGTATACTCGCAGATGATCGTGAAAGTCGGACTCGTGATCGCCTGCATGATGCCTAATTCGCGTGCTATATACTTTGTCAGCGTTGTCTTCCCCGTCCCGAGGTCTCCCACGAGAGCCAGAATATCTCCCGGTTTCAGCTCACGCGCCAGCGCCTCTCCGAACTGCCTGGTCTCGTATTCGCTGTTTATCCTGATTTCTCTTTTTATTTCTTTCATATCATTTGATCCTGACAATATTCTTTACATATTATGTGTTTTGATCCGATATTATAACTCTGTTATTCTTCCGGCCCGCCGCTCGTGCAGCGTCTGATCGCCAGCGCATATATTTCGGTCATCTTCAAAAAGTCGTCCCTTGTTATATACTCGTTCTTCTGATGTTCAACACTCTCTCCATCCGGGAACTTGGCACCAAAAGCGACAAAGTTTTCAAAAGCCCTGGCGTAAGTGCCGCCGCCAATTATCAGCGGCCGGCTCTCAGTGTCACCTGTGCAGTCCGTATAAGCCTGCATGAGCGTTTTGATATAAGCAGAATCTTCCGGAATGTACAGCGGATCTTTGTTCTCCTTTTTCACGATGCCAACGTTATATTCGGTACAGGCTTCATCCATGCCCGCATATATATCGTCCTCACGGAAGGACAGCGGATAGCGGATATTCACAGTTATGCGTCCTGACTTTGTATCCATGTCTATGATCCCGACGTTCAGGACTGTCTCTCCGGAAAGTTCATCTTCCAGCCTGCAGCCCAGCCTGCTTCCATTCGTCTCCATTCCAATATATCTGTTATAGAACTCGATGAAATCGCTTACATCATCATTCGTAAAGTCCAGCATGCCCAGAAAACCCATCATTACCGATATGGCATTCACACCCTTTTCAGGATGAGCTCCATGCGCCGGCACACCATATGCTGTCAGTTCCAGGCTTTTTCCCATCGTTCTGACTCCGATCTCATGACCGCGCAGTTCTTCGTAATATTTCGCTGTCTCGCGTATCTTGTCATAATCCGATTTTTTATCAGACTTAACTATGACTCGTGCAGATGACGCAACCATGTTCTCTGCCTCACCGCCGCGAAAGCTGCGAAACTCCAGTCCCGGTGCCGAAAATTTGCCGAACTTTTTTGCAAGATCGAACACCAGAATGCCCTTCTCTGCATTTATCACAGGAAAATCCGCATCCGGGGTGAAACCAAAATCAGGCATTTCTTCATTTTCAAGATAATACCGCATGCCGTCCCAGTTAGTTTCCTCATCGAGTCCCAAAATGAGCCGCACGCGTTTGTCAGGCATCATTCCGAGATCCTTCAGTGCTTTCATTGCATATAGAGAAGCAACGGCTGGACCTTTATCATCATTTGTTCCGCGGCCATAGATCTTACCATCTGCTTCTTCGCATCCGAACGGATCGTGATCCCATCCCTCACCTTCCGGCACACAGTCCAGATGGGCGGCTATGCCCATTATCTCCTGACCTTCGCCAAATTCGATATGTCCGCCGTAGTTATCCACATTGACTGATTCAAATCCCAGTTCAGTACCCTTATCCAGCATGAATCTGAAGGCATCAGCAACACCTTTGCCAAACGGCGCCGAAGGCTGCTGTCCGTCATCCGGCTGCTCCGCAACACTCTTTATTGCAACGAGGCCACGCAGGGTTTCCATCTCTTCTTCAAAATTTTCTCTGACCTTTTCTTTTATTAATGTGAGTTCGTCATTCATTTTCTTTGATTATATTGTTTTTTATTTCTTCAGCTCTTTGTACAGATCGTAATCCTGATTCAATATTCGCTTTATCTCTTTTTTTGCGTCGGCCGCAAGGCTTGCATTTCCTGAGTCGATCAGCGATTTATTTTCCTTGTATTTGCCGATCAGAGGCACTATATCATAATGCGCAGTATCACCGTAATAGAGGTTTACCCAATAAGGGACGATATCTATACCAATGTCATTCAGTTTCTTAAGACCCGTGTCATAATCAAATCTGAACATTGTGATGACACCTTCTTCAACGTGCTTGTCGCCATAAACGAGTTCCCGTCTCTGGTTCGAAAGCAGATTTCCTATCGCGTAAAAACACGGGACCTTCCTCTTGCCGTCTTTTGATTTCAGCAAATCATACTCCTGAACGACATGCGGATGTGATCCTACAATGAGATCGCAAGTAGTACCGTCAACGTACATCTGTGCCAGCTTCTGCTGATCTGCATTGGAATGCGTCTGATATTCCTCTCCCCAGTGCAGACTGAGTATGACTATATCGGCGCCGGCCTTTCTGGCCTCTTTTTCAATGCGTGCAGCATCTTTTACCGCACCCTTCTTGTCCTTCATGCTGAATGTGTTGCACTTTTTTACCATTTCCTCCGGCAGTACGTTCCCATTCAGTGCCGGTGTTTCGGGTGTCCCGTCATTGTAACTGTAGCTGATAAAAGCAATTTTGACGCCGTCCTTTGTCTTTGTCATTGCATAGTCCGGATCGTCATCCTTCAGCTGGCCGCCTGATGGAATGAGACCTGCTTTCTTAACAGCCTTTATTGTACTGTTGAAACCGGCTGCTCCGGCATCGGCAGCATGATTGCTGGTCACGGTCATCAGATCGAATCCTGCTGAGTGAATATCAGCGGCAAGTTTTTCAGGAGTCCTGAACATTGGATAACCTGTAAAATTGCTTTTTACCAGGCTTCCTTCAAAGGTGCATATCGCAGCGTCTGCCGGTTCAATATATTTTTTCACATATTTGAAGCAAGGGGTGAAATCAAAACTGTCCCCCTTGCGCATACCCTCGAAAACAGGTGCATGGATAACGAGATCTCCGGCTATGGTGACATTCACCTCAACTTTTTTGCTTTGCGGTTTCGGAGCCTGTTT
>CADCRD010000177.1 GCA_902803725.1 uncultured Eubacteriales bacterium | reverse complement strand
CCAAGACCTGTCAGATCATTATGTGCCAGACTGCCGGCCCACATGATCTCAGCTCTTGCTTCGTAATTATCCGGCTCGTCCTTCAGAACCTTTGCAAATCTCATGACAGTGCGCATCAGAGCCTCGGCCAGCTGATCCGTCAGCTCCATGCTGCCTTCCTGAGTAAAGTATCTTTCCATGGTATGCATCATTATGTCCGTACATCCCGATGCTGTCTGATAAGCAGGCAGGCTCATCGTCAGCTGGGGATTCATTATCGTAAATTTCGGACGAGCAAGATCATCATCATATGCCCTCTTTTCACCGGTCTTCTCATTCGTTATAACACAACTGTTGGACGTCTCACTGCCCGCCGCAGCGATCGTCAGCACAGAACCTACCGGCATGCAGCCTTTGGCATTACGCTCATGTGCGAACAGCTCCCATACATCGTTTTCCGGATCAGCCATCTGATATGCTATCGCTTTTGTCGAATCGATCACGGAACCGCCGCCAACCGCCAGAAAGAAATCGATATCGTTTTCCTTTGCCAAAGCTGCCCCTTCTCTTACCTTTTCCAGATGAGGGTTCGGCACTACGCCACCCAATTCGACATAAAATAGTCCGGCATCATCCAAAGACTTTTTCACTTTGCTGATCAGACCCGACTTCAGCGCGCTCTGCCCGCCATAGTGAACGAGAACACGGCTGCCACCGAATTCTTTTATCAATTCTGCAACTTTACTTTCAGTATCTTTTCCAAATACCACCTTTGTCGGTGCATAGTATGTGAAATTATTCATTACTGCTCCTTTCATGTTACTGCCTCTCCCCTTTGTCTACGCAAACCTTTATTGACTCCATAACGATGCCTGCAAATCCGTTTTCCAGAACTTCAAGTCCGTCGATCGTAATGCCTGCAGGAGACGTCATCAGATCAACCCTTGCTGCCGGATGATCTCCCGTTTTTTCCAGTGTCATAGCTGCGCCCTTGATGTTTTGAATGACGATTTTGCGCGAATCTTCTCTGGAAAACCCTGCCTGCACGCCTGCGTTGATCATCGATTCGATCAGCTTGTAAGCATACATTGGACCCGGGCCTGCATAAGCTGAAAAAGCCTGGAACATATCCTCTTTGATATACATGATCTGACCCAGCGCACTGACGAATTCTCCAATTTTTTCCCGGTCCTCTTCGGTGATATTCGCATTAGGCGTAACTGCACTGTATCCGGTCTTTACCTCTATCATCGTATTCGGCAGAACGCGAACGATTTTAAGTTCCGGACCCAGCTGCTCTTCTATCGCAGCGATCGGGGTGCCACTGGCTATAGACAGAACGATCGTCTCCGGCTGCACTTTGCCCTTCATGATACCGGTCACAGATTCCAGCTGATAAGGATTGACAGCAATGACTGCGATATCAGGAGTCACTGTCTCATCTGATCCTGACAGTTCGCCCGATGCATCTTCCATTGCTCTTACCCCCAGTTCTTTTTCGAGGAAATTCCTGCGTCCAGGATTTATCTCACTGACCACGATCTGACCGGCACTGACTACGCCGGCTGCAATCAGTCCTTTCATTATTCCTGTTCCCATCTGGCCCCCGCCAAAGAATACGATCTTGTTCATATTCGTTCCTCCTTTTTTCATTCATTCCATCTGCATTGTTTTCACTGCTCTTGACCTGCTGCATGATGCCTTTCTACAGATTATAGCACAAAAGAACTGCGGCGATAGTCAGATCAGATCGCTTATCTTTTTGCTATAAAAGAAGTCCTTTGTCATTCGATCATACTCTGCCCATAGCGACAATGTTTCGCAGTTCTCGGCCCGCGGACAGGGATCAGCTCCTTTATCCAGGCACGCGACGGCAGCCATGGAACCCTCCATCAGTTCAAGTATTTCACCCACTGAGTATTGTTCAGGTTCTCTGCAAAGCCTGTATCCTCCGCCCTTTCCGCTGACCCCGGCTATCAGACCGCCGCGGACCAGTTCTTTCACGATTATTTCCAGATACTTTTTTGATATTTCCTGTCTTGCCGCAATATCTTTAAGAGGAATGTACCCGCCATCATTGTTTTTCGCAAGATCAGTTATGACGCGTACGGCGTATCTTCCTTTTGTTGAAATCATACTTTGTCTCCTTCCGGTGTGACTTATTTGTTTTACCTATTATACTGCAGGGTCATTAGTTGAATCAAGATTAAATTACCTATTGACATAGTAGGTTAATTACTATATCATCGTTTTGAAAACAGGATCATATATAAAAATTACTTATTTATTAAATCCATAAATACATATTAAAACGGAGGGGATCATGAAAACTATATATGCTGATAACGCAGCAACCACAAAAATGAGCAGAGCTGCCATCGACACAATGGTTTCTGTCATGAATGATCATTATGGCAATCCATCCAGCCTGTACTCGATCGGGCAGGATGCAAAGGTCATACTGGAAAACGCGAGAAAAGATATAGCGGGGATCATAGGCGCCGAACCAGATGAAATTCTGTTTACATCAGGAGGCAGTGAAGCAGATAATCAGGCCATCTTGACAGCAGCTATGCTGGGCAAAAAAGGAGGTAAAACACATATCATTTCATCTGCCTTCGAGCACCATGCAGTCCTGCACACATTGCAGAAGCTGGAAAAAGAAGGCTTTGAAATTACCCTGCTGGATGTTCACAGCGACGGGCTGATCGTTCCCGATGAGGTTGAAAAAGCCATTCGCAATGATACTTGCCTGGTCACGATCATGTTTGCCAATAATGAGAT
>CADCRD010000176.1 GCA_902803725.1 uncultured Eubacteriales bacterium | reverse complement strand
CCCGACTGTTTCATCATTTTCAAGAGTATCCTCAACCGCGGACTCGACCTTTTTCAGATTCTGAGCTCCGACACGGACCGCTGTTATATAAGCGCCCTCAGGCAGAGCACCCTCAGGTGCTTTGACCGCTACGGCTCCGTTTTTTAAAGTCACAGCAGGGAACTTGCTTTTTTCCTCCTTTTTTTCAGGATCATCTGCTTTATTGCCGGCTGAAGCGGAGCTTTCTGTTCCTTCATAATCTTCACCTGTGTTTCCGCCGTTCAGACTAATATCCTCATTGACGTCATTTTCGGCAGTATTATTATCAGAGGAATTCTCCTGAGATGAAGAAGTATCCTCTGAGTTATTTTCTGAAATGACAACATCCTGCTTTTTCTCATTTTCGACAGCGTCATTCTGCTCATCGGTATCATTCTCATTCACATTTTCATCACCGGCAGTTTCATTGTCCGTATCCTGATCAGTCTGGATCACACGAGACTGCTGTACGTCTTCATCAGTGTTTGCCTTCAAAATGTGATCAGAGAAATTGACACCTGAATATAGCGCCAGTGTCACCGAAAGAGCAAATGCCAATATGCGTTTCCATGTGATCATCTTTTTGTTTTTCATTTCGTTACCAACCTCTCAGATGCATTCTGTTTTTCGATTGCCTTCTTTGTTCCGGTTTCTGTCATGAAAGAGGCTATTTTTTCTGTCAATTCTCTTTCTTCTTTTTTCAGTCCGTGATTTTTCTTAAGCCCTGCCGCTATCAGTGCCAGAACTGCCAGCACGAATATGCTGTCTAACGGGGAGAATCCCCAGGCGGACGATATAATGTCAGCAAAGTTCATTCTTCCTCTCCTGTTTTAAACTCATCTATCAGTTCCTCGCGGAACTTCTTTTTCTTTATTCTTTCGTTAATTGTATTTAACATCAGTACTGCCGCTCCGGCTGCACCGATCAGGATCGATACTAAAGTTCCTCCCATGGCTTTACACCCCTTTTTTTTCTTTTTCTCTGACTGAAATACTTGCCTGATGCTCAGCTTCAGCAGCCATACGTCTGAGTTTAAAAAGTTTGTTCTGCTTTCTTCTGAAATACAATGCGTATATTATTGAACATATCAGAAACAGCATTGCCCAGGCAGCGTGCATATCCCGGGGACTGCCCTTCGGCCCTTCTGCCAGGGGAACGTCCTGATCTCCTATGTCCGTTAATTCTCCTTCGGCATTGTCTACGCTCAGGCTGTCTGCCTGATCTTCACCTTCTACTGTTATGACCAGTTCCTGACCATTCTCCTGAGGTATCACCGTCTGATCCTTACCTCCGGCAGCCAAAACAACGCCGGCGCACATGCTTATGATCAGTATCAGCATTATAAATACGCCTGAAACATATCCCGCATTCTTTTTATTATCGATTTTAACTGCACGCTTCATATTTCCGTCTCCGTTCAAACGGCCGCACCGTTTTATTTTAAGCAGCTGAAATCTTCAGCTGTTTATTCACTATATAGGACTGATCATCTCAGAAAAAAGGTTCACTTTATTAAAATAAAGTCTGTGATCGTTTCTCTGAAAAAGCTACTTTAATTTCATGGAAAGATGCAGCATGTTTCCGATATTATCCGGAACATATATGTCTGTTTTTCCTTTCGGATAGCCGAATACGACCTCGCTCTTTTTTTCGTCGATATCAAGAGGCCTGATCTGCTTTCCGGATTCACTCAGAGCATATATTGCATCAAAATCCACACCTATTCCTTTATCAGCCAGTTTCAGATATACCTTTTTCCCGTCAGCCCTGCTGCTTACCAGATCCGGTCCCTCAGAATCCACTGATGTCACATTTACCTGTGTTTCTGTTTTCTGATAATTGACAAGGCCTACCTTAACAATCATTCTGCCGTTTCTGGTCGGCTCGATCGTATAATGTTTTGCATCTTTTTCATATACCGGAAGAGGCTTTCCGTCCAGCGTGGCAACCACACTTCTTACAGGAAGAACTGAGCCCACATCAACTGTATATACAGGCAGATTTCTTTCACCTGTCTCGCTTCTTCCCACTTTAAAACTTGGGGAGATAAACAGAAACGGCAGCAAAAGAAACAGTATCATAGCTATGACTATGATCGTCTTTTGCAGTGCGAATCTTTCCTTTCTGTAACTGCTGTATGCAGACAGAGCCTCGATCGGCACTGAGTTGGGTTTCATTTCGCACTCATCAAAAACGTTTTCCAGTATACGCGTTGCACTGGCAGCATCCATTTTTGGTATTTCACTGTTGCTCATGATTCCTCTGCTCCTCTATGACCTGTATTGATCCAGCATTTGTTTAAGATGATTCTTTCCCGATTTCAGATAACGTTTTACCGTACTGCGGCTGATATTCATAGCTTCGGCTATCTCATCCAGCTTCATTTCCTGATAATATTTCATGATTATCACCTGAGATTCAGTCAGCGGCAGGCTCTTGATCTGTTTAAGAATATATTCTCGCTGATCTATCTTCAGCACCTCATCTTCTGCCAGTCCGACTTCCGAATGCTGCATTTTCAAAGGCACTTCATTATATATGACATTGTTATCTTTGCTTCGGGACCGCGAAATATCGTAACAGACCCGAAAATTAATACGATTGAGCCACGCGATGAACAGATCGGGATTCTGGAGTTTTTTGATATTCCTGAGTACACGCACAAATGTTTCCTGCAGTGCATCCTGTGCCAGATGTTCATCTTTAAGATACCTCAGCGCATAGCGGTACTGCTGCTGATATGTTGCAGCGTATAGCTCTGCAAACGCATTACTGTCGCCTTCACGTGCACTTTGCACCAGCTCGCCCAGATATTTGTAATCCAGCATTTCCAACCTGTTCACCTCCTTTCTTTATGATTGTTCAAGGCCCGTTATTTCTTATTTGCTTTTTTCAAATGCTCTCTTGTCAGACATTGAAACGAGCTCGCTCAATGCGGCTGCATTATCCTCCCCCTGATAAGCAACGCCTGCAATATATGACAGCACATCTCCTTCATCGGCGGATTCGTTTCGCTTTTTCAGATTGTCATTAAGTGTATTCTCAAAATCACGCCATTTTTTAGGTGTCCATTCGGGCATAAATACCAGAAATTTAATGCCTCCGTTTCTTCCCACAAAACTTTCTTCATCTACAGATGCCGACAGCAGCTCTGCAAATTCTCTTATAAACTGATCTCCGCGTTCATGGCCAAAACGATCGTTGAGTTCCTTAAGGCCCTTGATAATAACTGTGGCACAGCCCATTCCCTCAGGAACTTTCTTTCCCTGGTATTGCTCTATATAAGCATCGCAGCTGTTGCGATTTGCGACACCTGTCAGAGGATCCGTGAAGACAGCAAAGTCAAGATCATTATTTTCCTTTCTGAGATTGCTGAAAGTGACCATATCAATAAACAGAAACACATAGGATATCCCCAATCCTATCCAAAGGATACCGCACAGTGTCTTCACATGTATGTTATGAGCGATCATCTGATAAAGGTCACCGTCTCT
>CADCRD010000175.1 GCA_902803725.1 uncultured Eubacteriales bacterium | reverse complement strand
GCAGCCGGCGCATGTATCATGAGCGGCTTCATGCAGTGTAAAGATCCTGCAGTTATATTCCCGGCCCTTCACCTATGAGGACCACCTCAGCTTCGGTTAATTTCATTTTTTGCAATGCACGACCAGTGCTTTGCAAATCCTGTCCGATGAAGCGCTGTTGTAACACCTTTGCTTCCCTTTGACACATGGTGCCGCAAAACCATGCCTTGCAGCATTCAGAGTAGCCGCATGATTGCGGGTGCGATCAATAGCTGGTTCCGGATCTTCACAGTTCTTGTTTGTACCCGCTATATAATACACTCAAAGATGCCCGTTCTCATAGATACCAGATGAGACAATTCGCTAATTGCGTTCTTCAGATAACCGGCATACTTCTTTCTCTATGTTCATTACCGAATTCCCATTTCTGTCTCACGGCAACAGTACGGATATTCTGTTTTCTTTACTTTTTTGTGTATAGCAAGGTACTTCACAAAGATTTTGCAAAGGATAATGATTTTTTTGTGTGTAGTCTATCTTTTTTATAGTCTTTTTGCAAAAATATGACTCTAAAACCTATGATTTGTCTTTTTTGTACTTGCCAGATAATCTATATTTCCTAAATTCTGTAAATTTCTCTTCTCGTTTCATACTCAAATCAATAGTTTTTTGCAAAAAACAATCTGCTTACAATGAGCTTACACAAATTTCTCCCTTGCAACACACAATATCACCTGTAATTATCTTCTGAATACCATCTCGTGACGATCCGGTTTAACAGGTATTATGTTTTCTCTGCTTTCAGAATATGGCTTTCGGCAAGGTTCATCCCGGACAACAATGATAACAATTCACCGATCAAATGCATTGCTTTCTATGTACGTTTTGATCACTTCGACAAATTCTTCAGTTTCCTTTCTGGGATGCAGCGGATAAGTGATCCCGAATGGCATAGTAAAATCCCAGTCGACAGGCACAGCTGTCATATGGGGATGTGCCCATCCCAGACTATGCGGCGGTAGTTCTCCTTATCTGTGTCTCCTTCCGTTGAGATGAGAAGGATGACCGAATTCTCATCAAGGCCGATTTTTTTCTTTAATCCCAACAGACTTTCCTCTGTTAAAAGTTCATACACTATTCCGGCCGTGACCGCACCGCTTTCTCCTGAAATTACTCTTCTGTCATCGCCTATCGGATTTCCCAGAACTCTCATGCCTCTGGCCGCAGCGGCTTCAGGAACGGACATCGCGAAGTCTGCATGAGCGCTGATAAGCTTCCAGCCTATCGTGCACGGTTCGCCGCAGGCAAGCCCTGCCATCATAGTATCAAGATCACCTTCTACGTTATGGAGTTTTCCGTCGGCAGCCAGCGCGGTCCTGTAAATACAGTCAGCCCTGTCAGGTTCAACGATCGTTATAACAGGACTGTCATCCCCATAGCAGCTGGTGAGGATACCTGTTATTGCTCCCGACATCGCACCAACTCCCGCCTGAAGAAAAACATGCGTCGGCCTGACATCTCCCAGTTCTTCAAATGCCTCAAGGGCAAGAGTCGTGTATCCCAGCATTATATTTGCCGGGATCTCTTCATACCCTTCCCATGCCGTATCCTGGATGAACACCCATCCATTTTTCCCGGCTTGTTTTTTGGCAAACCTGACCGTGTCATCGTAGTTGCATTCCGTGATACTTGCATCAGCACCAAGGGCTTTGATGTTTTCGAGTCTTTCCCGGGAGCTGCCTTGAGGCAAATAAACAACGCTCTTTACTCCCAGTTTTTCTGATGTCCATGCAATACCCCGGCCATGATTACCATCTGTTGCCGTAACGAATGTCACATCTTTTATTATTTCTCTGACTTCCGGTGAAATGATCTCTTCGAAAGATATCTCTTCTTTTCCAAGCAGACCCGCGATATATTTGCTTATTGCGTAGCTGCCTCCCAGACCTTTGAAAGCATTGAGCCCGAACCGGCTGCTTTCATCCTTAACATATAGTCCCTTTATACCCAGATATCCGGCCAGGTTTGAAAGACAGGCAAGAGGTGTGTTTTCGTATTCAGGGATCCCCTCATGGAAACTCCTTGCCTTTTCTGCGTTTGCAACGGAAAAGAATCCATCCCATTTTTTATTTGCAGGATATTTCCTGATTTCTGTCAGTTTGATATTACTCATTCTGCTCCCCCCTATATTTATATTGATCTTTGTCTTACGAGTTCATGCCAGATCCCGGCTCACGTTTCCATTGTTTCATCATTGATACAGATTATATGTACATTTTCACTCTGAGTGAGGAATACCAGTGCGCCGTAGTCGATGTCGATTTTCACTATGTCTCCAACTTTGAAATCACGTTCTGCCTGCTCGACATCAAGGATCGTGTGATCAGAGCTGCCTCCGAGTATTTCTACACCTTTGTCACGAGGCTTCAGACCACCGAACGCAAAATCAACTTTGCCGACTCCGATGAGGGCTCTCTTTCTCATCCCCCTGTCCTCATACACCATTTTATTTCCAAAGGCGTCATAACCTATCTC
>CADCRD010000174.1 GCA_902803725.1 uncultured Eubacteriales bacterium | reverse complement strand
GTATGGTATGATGCTCCGATAACACTCAGCTCAAATGACAAAGATCTGCATAAGGATATTTTCGGAAGTAAAAAATACGAACCGTCACAGACCGTACAGAACATCAATCAGCTCATCATAGATGAGACCGGATTTGATGAGAATTCACCGGTTCAGATAACCAATAAAAAGAAGAAAAAGTAACAGCAGGGAATATCAATGGGAATAAAAGATATAATAAAAGAACATATAGCCTGGCGCAGTCAGATTTTCAAACTTGCAAAGTCTGACCTTATAAAAACATATAGCGGAGCCGCCCTCGGATGGGCATGGGCAGTTATTAAGCCTGCAGTGACGATATTCGTATATTGGTTTGCTTTTTCAACCGGACTGCGGAATAAGGCCGGCATGGAGGGGTTCTCATTTTTCCTGTGGCTGATAGCAGGAATCATTTCATGGTTTTATATTCAGGAGATGCTGACACAGGGAAGCAACGCCATGAGAAAATACAGACATCTTGTAACAAAAATGAGATTCCCTATTTCTACGATACCGACATTTTTCAGTCTGTCACATCTTTCGGTACACCTGATACTGCTGGCCGCGGTAATAGTGATATATGGTCTGTCAGGACATTTGCCAACTGTCTACTATTTTCAGATACTATGGTATCTTATTACCATGTTTTTGTTTTGTACTGGATGGTGCATGTTCAGCTCGATGCTGGGTGCCATCAGCAAAGATTTCGTAAATCTGATCAAATCTTTGTCAACGGCACTCTTCTGGCTTTCGGGCATCATGTTCGATATAACTTCTATAAATGTAAAATGGGCGCAGATGATTTTTAAAATCAATCCGATAACGTATACAGTAGAGGGTTACAGAAATTGTTTCGTTCATCAGCGCTGGTTCTGGGAACAGCCGAAGCTGACCGGACTGTATCTTCTGGAACTTGCTGTCATGTGGGGAGCGGCGCTTTGGGCATACAGAAAGCTGCGCCGGGAGATCCCCGATGTCCTTTAGCGGATATATGAAGAGATAATACCGGGTGGAGAACAAATGAGCGATAATAAAAACGATAATATAATTGAATTCAATAATGTGACAAAGGTATACAAACTGTTCAAGGATGATAAAAAACGCCTTTTGGCAGTTTTCAATAAAAGGGTGCCTTATAAAGAAAAAAAGGCCGTTGACAATGTTTCCTTTACCGTAAAAAGAGGGGAGTCAGTGGCGCTTTTCGGGCGCAACGGAGCAGGAAAATCAACGATACTCAAGATCGTAACAGGTGTAACTTTCCCGACGGAAGGTGAAGTAAAGGTAAACGGCAGAGTCAGTGCGCTGCTCGAGCTTACTGCAGGTTTCGACAAGGAACTGACAGGCAGAGAAAACATCTACCTGAAAGGACATCTTATGGGGCTGAAAGATGAAGCGATAAAGGAACTGGAACAGACGATCATTGATTTCGCAGAACTGGGAGAATACATTGATCAGCCGGTAAGGACATATTCCAGCGGAATGAGGGCAAGACTGGGATTTGCCATAAACATCAACATTGAACCAGAGATCCTGATCATCGATGAGGCCCTGAGCGTTGGCGATGCGAAATTTAAAAAGAAATGCATCAAAAGAGTAAATGAAGTAATGGAAACAGAGAATATCACTTTGCTGTTCGTAACACATGCCACAGGTGTTGCGCAGGAATTCTGCAAGCGCGGCATTTTGATGAAAAACGGCAAATTAATATATGACTCAGATATAGAATCAGCTGTAAAAAAATATGAAGATATGATAAAGTAAGAAGCATAATAAATCAGGAAAGAAAGCAGAAGAATGATCTTTGGAGGGTAAAATGAGTGAGGGAAAGAAAAAGAAGATCCTGATCATGTTCGGAGGTACATCTCCGGAACATGAGGTATCGAGAAATTCTGCTTCGTGTGTGGCGCAGAATATCGATACGGAAAAATTCGATTATGACCTGATAGGAATAACTAAGGAAGGCAGATGGCTTTTGACAAAAGCTGAGCCTCATGAGATGGCAGACGGCAGCTGGGCCGAAAGAAATGATAATGTCCCGGCAGTCATCTCACCGGACAGATCTGTCCACGGATACGTGACAGGAACACCGGGTTCGCCTGATGGAAAAGCAGTATATGTCGACTGTGTATTTCCTGTGTTCCACGGAGAGTGCGGCGAGGATGGGACGATCCAGGGACTTCTTCAGCTGGCAGATATACCGTT
>CADCRD010000173.1 GCA_902803725.1 uncultured Eubacteriales bacterium | reverse complement strand
TTTTCCGGAACGGATGACGATCTGCTTTTTTCAAGAAAAGAGACCAGCGCAGTATCAAGATCGATCGGATGCCGGGCTATAACGTTGAATTCCTGTTCCCTGAGTAATCCGGCGAAATAAGAGGATCGTTCAGTTTCCGGCAGTATGATTTTTTCCTTTTTTCCTTTTTCTTTTTCTGCGTAGTCTTGCCGGTTGGGATCGAATTTTTCGAACAGCATTACAGCGGCTGCCACAAACAACGCTGCCAGCAAAAGGATCAGTAACACTTTGAATCGTTTTTTCAGCCTGAATTTTCTTTTCGCGGATGCTTTATTCTTTGATGCATAATATTTCTCGGAACGAGTCGTTGCTTTTTTCTTTTTTGGTTGACGTTTTTTTGAAGATCGCTTGCCCATGATCCTTCTCCCCTCATATGTTATTAATATATCACAGTCCGGATATGAAAACTAACCGCTCAGATAAAATACTATGAAATATCACTTATCCGGCGGGCATATGAATCATGTTTATCGTTGTGAGTGCTTAATACAAGTATTATAATATGATGAGAAAGAGCTCATCAGGATAATTATTGGAGGTGCGTGAATGGGAATCAAAGTTTATCAGGGAGATATAACTTCTTTGAAAGTGGATGCGATAGTAAATGCAGCAAACCGGTCGCTTTTGGGCGGAGGCGGTGTTGACGGAGCAATACACAGGGCAGCGGGTAAAGGGCTTCTGGCTGAGTGCAGAACATTAAATGGATGCGAAACAGGAGAAGCCAAAATAACAGGAGGGTATGATCTGCCGGCAAAATATGTCATACACACAGTAGGTCCGGTCTGGCACGGCGGAAACAGCAATGAAGATCAGCTGCTGGAAAACGCTTATGCAAATAGTCTTAAGGTTGCGGCAGAAAACAACGTTAAGACGATCGCTTTTCCGGCGATATCGACTGGTGTGTATGGCTTTCCTAAGGACAGGGCGGCAAAGATCGCAATAAATACGATCAGAACATTTCTTGAGAAGCATGACATGGATGTGACACTGACTGCATTCAGCAGGGACGATGCTGAGCGTTACAGAATGCTTCTCGGCGAATGACAAATGAAGACCTTTTGTGAACCTTTTGTGTCGTCTCTGTGAGTATTCATAAAGGCTCAAATAAGGTCTTTTTTTATTGCGGTGAGTGGTATATAATAGCGTGGCTCGGAAAGGAAAAACATGTCATCATGGAAGAAAGAACAGTTCAGATATAATGGCGGTGGCTGAAGAATATGATCCTGCGGGCATAAAAGTGTGAAAAGTTTTGAAGGAATGGAATAAAACGGAGGATATCATGAAAGAGATTTCAAAGGATAATTCAACGAAACGAAAAGCAAAGATACGCGCCATGATAATGGCCTTGTGTCTGGCTGTAATGACATCCATGATGCCGGTGGCAGGTATGGCAGATAAGGTCAGCGCAGCAGATACTGACGTACATATTGAAGAGATAGATGCAGTGGATCTGTCTTTCACTGAGCCGAAGTGCGGTTATCAGGGAGCTCCTGCTATCAGTGTAAAGCAGGATGCAGGATATACTGTAAGCAAGACCGATCCGGGTTATTGGTATGAAAGACCCGTACATAAAAATGATAAAAAATACACAGGGAAACTGAAGGGCGGCAAATCATATTATGCAGTCATATATCTGGAAGCCGATGATAGTTATTCATTTGCATCAAAACCTGTCAGTGGCGAAGGCTATAGTGAATACACAGGTTCTTTTAAAGTAAATGGAAAAACGATCAAGCCGGCAACAAAGCGCTATTATGAGGGGTCAAAGATCCTGGCTCTGGCATTCAATGTAAATGTTGAACACACATGGGACAGCGGCGTTATCACAAAACAGCCTACTGCTCAGTCTGACGGAGTAAGAACATACACATGTACGGGATGTAATGCGACAAGGACTGTTGCAATACCAAAGACCGCAGCTAAAAACGGAGAGGGCGGCAGCCCGGTCGGCAGAGGCGCAGACAAAGTTGCTGCTGAAAAATATATCCTTTCAAGAGCCGCAGATGCTGATATGGCTGGAACTAAAGTTGCTCCAATGATGCTGAAGGCAGCAAAGAGAACAAAAAAGGCGATCGTTCTCAAATGGAATCCCGTAAGCGGCGCATCAAGGTACGGTGTCTACGGAACTAAGTGCGGCAAGAAATACAAGATGATAAAACTCGGTGAAGTTACAGGCACCAGATTCAATGTAAAAAAGATCAAGAGAAAACTGCAGAAGACATACTACAAATTCGTCGTTGTTGCTTATGACGCACAGGGCAGAGTGCTGCAGACCACGAAGACAGTCCACATCTCGCCAAAGGGAAACAAGAAAAAGTCAGTCTACAAAGGCGTGTTCCTCAAGGTCAGAGCAGGCAGCAAATATCAGAATGTCCGCAGTCTGACATTGTCCGCAGGCGAGTCTGTAAAACTAAAATACGGTCCGGTGCTTTTCAAAAAGACGAAGGTCGTAAGACACGTGAAGATTCGTTTCGAGAGCAGCGATACAGGAGTTGCAGCTGTGACCCGCAAGGGAAAGATCACAGCAGTTAAGGCCGGCACCTGCAGGATATATGCTTATGCTCAGAACGGAGTGGGCAAAACACTGACTGTTAATGTTAAGTAAAACGAGACAAGAAGATGACTCAGAAATTGAAGGGACAATTACATAAATGGACATCAATGTAAAACTGGCAAAAGAATTCGGGCTCAGGTCCGGACAGGTCGAAAAAACGATACAGCTCATCGATGAAGGGAACACGGTTCCCTTCATTGCGCGTTATAGGAAAGAAGTTACAGGTGGGCTGACTGATGTGACATTAAGAGAGCTGGATGAGAGGCTCGCTTATCTCAGAAATCTTGAGGCGAGAAAAGAGGAAGTCTTAAAACTCATTGATGAGCAGGGAAAGCTGACGGAAGATCTGAAAAATGAGATTGAAAAGGCGGAAGTCCTGCAGAGGGTTGAAGATCTGTACAAGCCGTACAAAAAGAAAAAAGCGACCCGGGCATCGAAAGCCAGGGAGAGAGGCCTGGAGCCGCTGGCCATGCTGATGACAGCTCAGCAGACACAAAACGGTGTACCGGAAGACTATGCAAAGGATTTCATAGATCCCGAAAAGGGAGTTGAATCTGCATCAGATGCACTGGCCGGTGCATGTGACATCATTGCTGAAATGATCGCGGAAGATGCAGATCTTATAGACGAGATCAGAGACAAAACATACAATGCGGGACTTATTGCAACAGAAGCTGCCGATCCTGAGGAAAAAACCGTGTACGATATGTATTACGGTAAGAGCGAAGGCATCAGCAAGATACCGAATCACAGGATACTGGCCATTAATCGCGGCGAAAAGGAAAAGAAACTGAAGGTCAGGGTGGATATCGATGAGGGTATCATCACGGACTTCATCGAGGATGACATGGTCAGAAACCCCGCATGCATCTTTGCCGGACTGATAAGAGAGACTATCGCCGACGCTTATAAGAGACTGATCGCTCCTTCTGTGGAAAGGGAGATGAGAAACATCCTGACAGAGCGCGCACAGACCGATGCGGTAAAAGTCTTTGCAAAGAATACAGAAAATCTGCTGATGGTGCCTCCGGTGAAGAACAAGAAGGTGATCAGCATCGACCCGGGATATAGAACAGGGTGTAAAGTGGCTGTTCTGACGGGGACCGGCAAGCTGGTCGCTTATACAACTATATATCCCACGGCCCCGAAGAATGATGTGGCGGGCACGGAGAGAACGCTCAAAAAGATCATAGATAAATATGGCTGCGATGTCATTGTTATAGGAAACGGGACAGCCTCAAGGGAGACTGAAGAGGTCATTGCGGGATTCATCAGAAAGAATTATCCGGACATTCAGTATACGATCGTCAATGAGGCGGGTGCTTCGGTATACTCGGCGTCAAAGCTGGCGGCAGAGGAATATCCTGATCTCGATGTTACTACAAGAGGCGCTATGTCGCTGGGCCGGAGACTGCAGGATCCGCTGGCAGAGCTGGTCAAGATCGATCCTAAACACATCGGTGTGGGCCAGTACCAGCATGATATCAATCAGAAAGCTCTGGATACAGCTCTTGGCGGAGTGGTTGAAAACTGTGTAAACAGAGTGGGTGTTGATCTGAATACGGCTTCGCCGTCGCTGCTGTCGTATGTGGCCGGAATCAATATGGGGATCGCGAAGAACATCGTCGCTTATCGTGAAGAAAACGGCAGTTTTAAGAGCCGCAGAGAACTGCTCAAGGTCGCAAAGCTGGGGCCGAAAGCATTCGAACAGTGTGCAGGATTCCTTCGGATCAGCGGTGGCAAAGAAGCGCTGGATTCAACGGCCGTCCATCCGGAATCGTACAAGGCGGCTAAGACAATGATGGACAAGATCGGTATCAGCGGAGAAGATATCGCAGGCGGCGGTGTAAAAGATATTGACGAAAAAATATTCCAGGCGTATCCGGCACTGAAGCAGTCGGAGAGTCTTGAGAAAATGGCAGCTGAACTGGGTATTGGCAGACCAACACTGGCCGACATAATAGAGGAACTCAAAAAGCCGGGACGCGACCCGAGAGATGATGCTCCTGCGGTCATATTCAGAAATGATGTCAGAAGCTTTGAAGATCTTGAAGAGGGCATGGAACTCACCGGCACGGTGCGTAACGTAGTCGATTTTGGCGCGTTCGTTGACATCGGAGTCAAACAGGACGGCCTGGTTCACATCTCACAGATGAGCAGAGGTTATGTCAATCATCCCATGGATGTCGTATCTGTCGGAGATACTGTTAAGGTCAGAATATTGTCAGTGGATCAGGACAAGCAGAAGATCTCACTGACGATGATCGTGTAAAAATCAAAAAATAAAAAGGAGACCAACATGTCTTTCAATCATGAAAAACCGACGGTTAAGTCGAAGAAAGATCTTGAGGTTCCGTGCGAGCTGATGTATCCGGATGATGCAGAAACTTTTGTCATTATCACTCATGGATTTGGCAGCAGCAAGGAAAGTGCGACGGCGCAGATGATGCTGCATGATCTGCCGCAGGCCGGATTCGGAGCCATCGCTTATGATTTGCCGGCGCACGGGACTGCTGAGGCTCGGGGAA
>CADCRD010000172.1 GCA_902803725.1 uncultured Eubacteriales bacterium | reverse complement strand
TCATCTGTAATGAGATATGAGGTGAACAACGTGACATATTCAATCATTGGTATTCTGGCAAGTATTCTCCTGCTGATCATAAATCAAGATGTTTTTTTGAATCACAATGGGCATACACTCACCAAAACTATGCGAACTTACCGTTTGTTCCTGGTGGGGGTGTTGGTCTATCTGGTAACCGATCTGCTTTGGGGAATCCTTGACTCCAATCACCTCATTACACTTCTGTTTATCGATACGTCGATTCATTTCGCAGCGATGATCGGGGCGGTAATGCTTTGGACGCAGTATGTGGTATCGTATCTTGATACCAACAGTACATTTGAACGTGTTTTGCGGATTGCCGGGCGCGTATTTTTTGTGTTTGAGCTCATCTTTATAATTGTAAACATCTTCAGACCGGTTCTCTTCTGGTTTGATGAGAATGGGGTTTATCAAGCCGGCATTGCCCGATATATAACGCTTGGAATTCAAATCCTTATGTTTCTGGTGACGGCAGTTTATACACTTGTTGTTGCCGCTAAATCAAAAGGCCGGGTTCGGCTCAGGCACATGACCATCGGTATCTTTGGTATCGCCATGATGTCACTGATCACAATTCAGGTCTTTTACCCGCTGCTGCCCCTGTATGCAATTGGGTATATGCTGGGTACCAGTTTGCTGCACAGCGTTGTGGGTGAAGATGAGAAGGAAGAATACCGCAGTGGACTGGAGGCGGCGGCGAAGATAGATCAGGAACAGAAAAAAGAGTTGTCTGAAAGCCGGGAAGCCCTGAAAGACGCTTTAGCAATCGCAGAAAATGCCAACAAGGCAAAAACTTTTTTCCTCTCCAATATGAGTCACGAGATCCGAACACCTATGAACGCGATAATCGGATTGAATAACATCGCAATGAACGATCCGACCGCAAGCGATCAGGTAAAGGAATATCTGAATAAAATCGATGCCTCTGCGCAACATCTTCTGGGGATCATCAATGACATTCTCGATATGAGCCGCATCGAATCCGGACATATGACCGTCAGGAAAGAAGAATTCTCTTTTGCCAAAGCCCTGGAGCAGGTCAATACGATCATCACCGATCAATGCCGCGACAAGGGTATTGTTTATGACTGCCAAATAAAAGGCCAGGTGGATGATCATTATATTGGCGATGCCATGAAACTCAAACAAGTGCTGATCAACATTCTCGGCAATGCAGTCAAGTTCACTCCGGAAGGGGGAAAGGTACGTTTTCTGATCGAGGAAGGAAACCGCTTTGACCGGAACGCTGTACTGAAATTTACCATCAGCGATAATGGAATCGGGATGAGCAAAGAGTTCCTGCCGCATATTTTTGATCCTTTCACTCAAGAGGAGTCCGCCTCTACCGGCAAATACGGCTCTACCGGGTTGGGCATGCCCATCACGAAAAGCATTGTAGAACTAATGAATGGTCACATTGACGTGGTCAGCGAGAAAGGTAAAGGCACCACATTCACGGTGACTGTGACGCTGGGTGAAACTGACAGAAAGCAGAAGGTTGAGGAAGATGGTCTGGTCCCGCAAAACATGAGTGTGCTTGTGATCGACGATGACAGCATAGCTCTGGAACACGCGGAGATCGTCCTCGGACAGGTCGGTATCAGATGCGAGACTGCAGAGTCTGGCTGGGAAGGCATAGATAAAGTACGTATACGACATGGGCGCGGGGAAGACTACAACCTAATCATTGTTGACTGGAAAATGCCGGAGATGGACGGTATCGAAACAACACGGCAAATCAGAAAAATTGCAGGTGACGAAACACCGGTCATTATCCTTACCTCATTTAACTGGGATGAGATAGCCGATGAGGCTCGTGAGGCAGGAGTAGATACGTTTGTACCGAAGCCTCTTTTTGCCGGTACGGTATTAGATGAGTTTTCACAAGCGTTTCAAAGTAAAAACAAAGCGCTTGTGGAAAAAACGGCGGATCTGAAAGGCCGAAGAGTGCTGCTTGCGGAAGATATGGCGGTGAATGCTGAGATCATGATGATGGTGCTCACCATGCGCGAAATGGAGGTGGATCTGGCTGAAAACGGAAGAATAGCCGTGAATCTGTTTGAAAGTCACGAGGCCGGATACTATGATGTTATTCTGATGGATATGCGCATGCCGGAAATGGATGGTCTGGAAGCAACGAGAACTATAAGAAGCCTTCAACGGGATGATGCAAAGACAATTCCTATCATTGCTTTGACAGCAAATGCTTTTGATGAAGATGTCCAGCGAAGCATGCAGGCCGGATTAAATGCCCATTTGTCGAAACCTGTGGAACCAGAGGAACTGTTTAAGACTATGGAGAAACTGATCAGAGAATAGCATGACATGAGGTGAAAAGAATGGATGTTCAGTTCAGACCATCTACAAT
>CADCRD010000171.1 GCA_902803725.1 uncultured Eubacteriales bacterium | reverse complement strand
CAGCCTGATCTTAATGCTGATGTTTTACTTCTTCAGCAGAAGCATCTTCCGAAAGAGCCTGCATCTCCAGATCAGATGTTTCCAAACGGACCTGGTGTTTTACCCTGTCCCTGACTTCAGCTGTCTTTGCGTCGTTGAAGCGATCCAGCGTTCCTACAAGGTATCCCGTTATACGTCTGATTCTCTCAAATTTCGGTTCGCCGTCATCCTCATTACGTCCGCAGTGAGGGCACTCATTGTCGATGATACCTGTATATCCGCATACAGGGTCGCGGTCAACAGGATGATTTACAGAACCATATCCGACTCCGCTTTCCTTCATGCATCTGATCACCTGCTCAAAAGCATCCAGATTTTTCAGCGGATCACCATCCAGTTCGATATAGCTGATGTGACCGGCATTTGTGAGAGCATGATACGGTGCTTCCTTCTTGATCTTGTCAAAAGCATTGATGTTGTAGTAAACCGGAATATGGAACGAGTTCGTGTAGTAATCGCGATCTGTTACGCCCGGGATCTCCCCATAACGCTCCTTGTCCATGCGGACGAATCTTCCGGAAAGACCTTCAGCCGGTGTGGCCAGCAGTGTGTAGTTGAATCCCGTACGCTTAGTGGCCTCATCCATACGCTTTCTCATATATCCGATTATCTCAAGTCCCAGGTTCTGAGCCTGCTCACTCTGACCGTGATGCTCACCGATAAGGGCGACCAGTGTCTCGGCAAGTCCGATGAATCCGACTGACAGAGTTCCATGTTTCAGGACTTCGCCAACCTCATCATCTTCTTTGAGTTTCTCGGAATCCAGCCATACGCCCTGTCCCATGAGGAACGGGAAATTGTATACATGTTTTTTGGCCTGGATCTTGTAGCGTTCCATCAGCTGATCGATGCAAAGATCCATCATGTGATCCAGCAGTTCAAAGAATACGTCTATATTGCCGTGTGATTTTATCGCAAGACGCGGGAGGTTGATCGATGTGAAGGACAGATTTCCTCTTCCCGCAGTAACCTGATTGTCTTTGTCGTAAACATTTGCCATTACTCTTGTGCGGCATCCCATATAAGCAACTTCCGTATTATGATCCCCCTCTTTATAGAAAGCTTTATTAAACGGAGCATCTATAAACGAGAAGTTCGGGAACAGCCTCTTTGCACTGACTCTGCATGCCAGTTTGAAAAGATCATAGTTTGGATCTTCAGGATTATAGTTGACGCCTTCCTTTACTTTGAAGATATTGATAGGAAATATCGGCGTCTCCCCATTGCCCAGGCCGGCTTCCATAGACAGCATCACGTTTTCACTTACAAGCCTTCCCTCACTTGACAGATCTGTTCCGTAGTTGATTGAAGTGAAAGGCACCTGAGCACCGGCACGTGAATGCATCGTATTCAGATTATGAACAAATGCTTCCATTGCCTGATATGTAGCTCTGCGCACTTCTTTGTGCGCATATTTTACAGCTCTCAGCTGGAGTTTTTCGATATACTCTTCTTCGCAAAGCTCCTTGAGATAAACAAATTCATGATCACGGTATCCGTTGTCATCATCCATTACCGGATAACAATTATAGTTTTCCATTATGTTCTGGCCGATCATCTTGACCTTATCTACAGAACCGTCAACATCATATTTCATATCGATAAGTTTTCCCAGATTGGTCCAGTAAAGTTTTCTGTATGTCTTTCTGACACCATCGGACATAGCATAATCAAAATCCGGAATACTCTGTCCGCCATGCTGATCATTCTGGTTGGACTGTATTGCTATGCAGGCAAGAGCCGCATAGCTCTGTATATCATTTGGCTCTCTCAGGAAACCATGGCCTGTTGAAAATCCGCCGTGGAAGAGCTTTTGCAGTGAGATCTGACAGCATGTGGTCGTAAGCGTATAGAAATCCAGATCGTGTATATGGATATCACCTTCGCGGTGAGCCTTTGCATGCTCCGGTTTCAGAACGAACATCTGATAGAACTGCTTTGATCCTTCAGAACCATATTTGAGCATCGTACCCATAGCTGTATCAGCATTTATGTTTGCGTTCTCTCTCTTGTTATCCACCTCTGAAGCATCTTTAAAGGTAAGATCCTCATATGTCTTCATGAGACGCGTGTTCATCTCTCTTACACGTGTTCTCTCAGCTCTGTAAAGTATGTATTCTTTTGAAGTACGTGCATGGCCGTTTTCGATAAGCACCTTTTCAACAGCATCCTGTATTTCCTCTACTGTCGGTTTTTCATTGTGGCATACTTCCACGAGATATTTTTCGACTTCTTCAGCCAGATTCATGGCCATTTCCGCATTGTTGCCGCCAAGAACTTCAGCAGCTTTATATATAGCTGTAGCGATCTTGTTTATATCAAAATCAACCGTTCTGCCGTCTCTTTTAATGATCTTTCTGATCCTGTGTTCCATCTTCTCTCTCCCTTTATTTCCCAATAATATTTCAACAGTTTATTAACAATGTATGCACAGATTTCTCCACAAGATATTGTGCTTTTATCTTGGTGCAAAAACTATTATAGGCTAAATATGCTATGTGTCAACATGTTTTTTTGTACGTCAATCGGTCAGTGCAGAATATTAACAGCTTTTTCCGTTTACATAAACACCACGTTCGTAATGAGTTTTTTTATCTTTGGTTCTAAAGTCTTAATTGTTATTTTTTGTAAAATACAGATATTGTTTTTTTTCGTCATTTATTCCGAAAAAATTCTTTCCTGTTTTGAAAAAAAAATTTTTGTTTAAATTTCAAAACAGCCCGGTGAACCAATTCATATTTTATTTTTCGAACCTTTTATGCTATTATATAGCCACTGAAAAAAAGGAGAACAATAATGAAAAAAGCACTTTTACTGGCTCTCGGCCTGATAATTATATTATGTACCGCATGCACTTCTCTGGATTCCGAGACAGAAGAAGCCATCAAAGATGACGTATACAGTATATACGAAACACTTCGCAGCGACTGGGCAAAGGCAAAAAACGTCCGCGAAATGGAAAAGAGTATCACAAAATGGGCTCAGGACAATGAAATAAGCTGTGCAAAACTGCCCTCAGACAATCTGCTGCTTTCAGAGGATGCAACAGACGACTACAAGAAAGCACCATCGACTTTGATCCAGTGCGATCTCAGCACAGATCATTATTCCTCCAAAGCCCAGTGTGCGGCCATAGCGCTGGCTGCTTTGAATAATTCTCAGCAGCACGGCAATGTCAGGATCCTTTTTACAGCATCAGATAAATCAGGATATTATGGAACAGAAGGGCTTTCAAAATCTCAGCTGAAGGCAGATAATCTTATAAGCCTGACCTACTGCAAAAAGAACAGGCTTTTCACAGGGAGCGCCGCCAGCAAGGAGTATCTGCTCTCACAAAAGATCAAGCATGTCAAAACCAGCGGCACCATCTCTTATAAAGCTTACATCGGAGGCCTTGAAGGCGGCGATTCATCAGATATGACAAGAAAACACGGCAACCCGATAAAAGCACTTGGGCAGTTTATGAATTCATGCCAGTCTTCCGGTCTGGCCTTTCAGGTAAATGACTTTAAAGGAGGCTCTTCGTCAGGAACATATCCTTCATTTGCTCAAATGACGATAACTGTCGACAAAAATGACGAAAAAAAGCTGCTCGAAACATTCGATACTATAAAAAAGAATTTTGAGGATTCCTATCGCGACAACGAAAACAGCCTTAAGATCTCATGCACAAAATGCAAGACACCAAATACATCATATTCTGAAGAAGATACAGCCAACATCATGAGTTTTCTTTATACTGTAAAGGACGGCACATTCGCAACTGAAAATGATGATGAAGACGGGGAGGCTGTTGCAGTAGCAAACATCGGCTTTGCATCTGAAAAGGGGAAGAATGGCTTTGTGCTTGGCATGAAAGGCAGATCAATAAATCCAGGCATATTCAAAAAAATGCTCAGAGCTTATAAAGATACTGCGGATCTCAGCGATTTCACGATCAAAGAGACAGGTTCATTCCCCTGCTGGCCGTTCAGAGACAAATCCGAGCTCAATGACAGCTTCAAAGTTGCCGCCCGGCAGGCAGACCTCGATCTGGAAGAACAATGGACATTTGAGGAAAACGAATGCGCATTGTTCTATGAAAAGCGTCAGGATCTCGACATGATCTGCATCGGAGCAAATATCCAGTCCGGACAGGAAATCGCCCAGAGCCTGGTGATGTACCTGTCAAGCCTTGCGGACGAATAAAGAAGGCATCCGGCCAAAAGGATCAGCTTCCCTTATGGCCGGTTTTTTATTTGAATATTATTGAATCGATTCTTCCGAATAACCTTTCAAACCAGTCTGCAAGAGGAAGTATTCCCGCAGCATAAAGAGCTGCTTCGGCCACCAGTATGCCTGTCGGGATATCTATCATCACATGTTGTTTTGTGAACAGCGTTGACAGGAAAATCAGCACACAAGCGAAGACAGAGACCACCTGATACCATCCGGGGACCCTGACCGATCCCAGCAGCGGCCTTGTGACCAGCCAGCTGAGCATGCAGTGAATGGACGGCAGAAGATTGTACGGCAGATCTGCACTGTAAACGATAATCATCAGCTGATCGAATATCCCGCTTCCTGTTATTTCAGGCCGGGGCATCGTTGTCGGAAACAAAATGAACACAGCGCAGCAGAAAAACTCTGCCATCACATAAGCTGCCACGAACCTGTACCATTTTTTCTTCCCCTCTCTTGCCACCAAAACAGCATTGAAAGCCCAGAAAAAATAGCATCCCAGATAGATCACCGACCAGGCGGGAATAAATGGTATCATCTCATCGCAGGCATTCGCAAGATCATGCGGCGCACCGATCCCCATGTATTTTGTCACAAAATACATGGTGCCGCATATACTGAGGCAAATGATAAATGACGAATATGTATATTCAGGTATGAATCTTTCTTTTTTTCCATTAGCCGACATATTGATATGCTGATTTCCTTTCCTGATTCATCTTTTTATGAAAATCATTCGTGTCACTATCAATTATAACACGCTTTTTTATAATTCATTCTTTACCTTTGCCGGCGGGAGCCCGCAAAATAATACTGCTGCGGGAGACATCCGCAGCAGCGCATTATTATCAGATGATTTTCGTGATCATTCATTCGTGTAGTTGTCAAAATATCCCTGAACGAGCACAACAGGCGTTCCTTTGTCTCCTGATCCGCTGGTCAGGTCGCACAAAGAACCAATAAGGTCTGTCAGCTGACGCGGTGTCGTCCCCTGAGAAGCCATATTTCCAACGAGATTTCCATCCTTTTCACGAATGCTGTTTTCAATTGCCTTCTTCAGTTCTTCACCGGAAAGATCTTTAAAATCATTATCAGCCAGATACTTCAGTTTCAGCTCATTAGGTGTTCCAATGAGGCCATCCGTGAATGCCGGAGATACAACAGGATCAGCAAGCTCCCATATCTTGCCCTGCGGGTCCTTGAATGCACCATCACCATATACCATGACTTCAACGTGCTTTCCTGTCTTGTCAAGGATCTTCTTTTGTATTTCAAGAACCAGATCAGTGCATTCTCTCGGGAAAAGCTTGACTTTATCTTCTGTAGATTTATTTGATCCGAGCAATCCGTATTTCTCGTTACATCCTCTGCCATCAGCCGGCTCATTCATGATATCATCGAGCGTGCAAACTACTTTTGCGCCTTTTTCCTGCAATATACGCTTTGTGCGAGCCCTTGTATGGATATCACATGCCAGCACGCAGTCAGCATGATCAAGAATAGCTTCCGGATGATTCGCAAATATGATCTCAGCCTCAGCACCGCATGATGTGATCAGATCGCTGTAGTATTCAACATAATCAATACCGGTGAACGGGTGCTTGTTGACACCAAACAGTTCCCTGTATTTTTCAAGTGTCAGAACATCACTGTAAGGATTGATACCTGCTTCGTCTATCTTGTCCAGGCTGACGAGTTCGTTGCCCACCTCATCAGAAGGATAGCTCAGCATCAGAACGACTTTTTTTGCGCCTGAGGCAATACCTCTGAGACAGATCGCAAAACGATTTCTTGAAAGGATCGGGAATATGACACCAATCGTTTCCCCGCCCAGTTTTGCACGTACATCTGCAGCGATATCATCAACTGATACATAATTTCCCTGCGATCTTGCAACAACTGATTCCGTTATGGAAATAACATCTCTGTCTCTCAGTTCAAATCCTTCGTCCTCTGCAGCGTTGAGAACACTGTCTGCAACTATGGCTGCAAGATCATCGCCTTCTCTGATAATGGGACATCTGATTCCTCTTGATACGGTTCCTACTCTTCTTTCGCTCATTTTTCTTATTCCTTTCCAGACCGTTTTTGATAATCCAGTCTCTTTTCCGGCATACTGTTTATGCCGCACTTTATTGTGCGAGCTCTTCTGCCAGTTTTTCTATCTGAGCTATGTTCTCGTCGTCCATAGCTGATTTGATGCTGACGACATTATCACAGAATGTGATATCCTTGCTGCCCTCCAGCATCTTTTTAACACCTTTTTCAACTGCAGGAGCCCATGTGCTGTTTTCGATAATACCGACCTTTTTGTTCTGATAATCTCTGACAATAAGATGATCGATAAGAGATTTCATGAACGGGAAGATATCGTTATTATATGTAGTGGTCGCGAACACTATCCTGTCATACCTGAATGCATCTTCGATAGCTTCTGCCCAATCTTCTCTGGCCAGATCCATAACGCTGACTTTGATACCCTTTGCTTCAAGTTTTTCTGCCAGCAGAAGGACTGCCTTCTTTGTATTGCCATATACGGAAGTGTACGGAATAAATACGCCTTCTGTCTCTGCCCTGTATGATGACCATGTATCATACAGTCCGATATAGTATCCCAGATCTTCATTCAGGACCGGTCCGTGAAGCGGACAGATGATACTGATATCAAGCGCTGCAGCCTTTTTCAGAACTGCCTGAACCTGTTTGCCGTATTTGCCGACAATGCCAAAGTAGTAGCGGCGTGCTTCGCATGCCCAGTCTTCGTCAGCATCCGTTGCTCCGAATTTTCCGAATCCGTCAGCCGAGAACAGAACTTTGTCTGTACTCTCATATGTCATGATAACTTCCGGCCAGTGCACCATCGGAGCATTGATAAAGTTCAGTGTGTGAGTTCCCAGTTCCAGTGTATCACCTTCTTTAACAACGATCTGCTTTTCTGCAAAATCACTTCCGAAGAACTGAGCCATCATACCGAAAGCTTTCTTGCTGGAAACGATCTTTGCATCCGGGAATTCATTCAGAAAATCGACCATATTTGCAGAGTGATCAGGCTCCATATGCTGAATGACCAGATAATCGGGCTGTCTGCCTTCTGTTGCCTTTTTGACGTTCTCGATCCACTGATCAGCAAATTCATATCCTACTGAATCCATTACTGCGATTTTCTCATCCATAATGACGTAAGAGTTATATGCCATGCCATTAGGCACCACGAACTGTCCTTCGAACAGATCTATGTCATGATCATTTACTCCAACGTTTATGATATCTTTTGTTACTTGCATTAATATTATCTCCTTTTATTATCAGTTATATCATCATCTTGTTTATCCGGATGTCCATTACGCCGGTTTAAAGCCGGCAGCTTACTGCATCATGCTGCGGAACTTAGAGCGATGAACAAAACCGTTAGCGATTATACCACATTTGCATTAATATAATCTACAAATACACAAAAAAAGTTGCACTCACTGCTGTCATCTTCACATTTTTGATACCATCAATCGGTTATATCGATATCCGGAAGCACCGTTACGGTATATTCAGGATAAAGCTTCTTTATTTCTTCATAAATGCAGGCACGCCCTTCGGAATGATCGATGTCAAAACTCATTACAACATCAAATCTGATGGTTTTTTTGTCTGTATCAGCGAAAAATCCATGCATCTGCAGCGCCCACTCGTGAGACAGTACGATCTCCTGAATATTGTTTCTTATCTTCGCAGCCTCGTCATCACTGGTGTTATATGAATAAACGCCCACACCTGTCAGGATGACCCCTGTCTCCTTGTATACCTTTAACTGCACCTTTCTGGTCAGAATGTCGACCTCATTAACAGTCATCGTATCAGGAAGTTCGATATGTACCGAAGCATAATCTCTGCCGGGTCCGTAATTGTACAAGAACAGGTCATAAGCTCCTCTTATCTCCGGCTCCTGAACCAGTAATTTTTTGATTTTCCGCGACAATTCCGCGTCAGCCCTGTGCCCCAGAATGTCGTCATACGTTTCTTTCATCATTTCGATGCCGGCCTTTATGATAAACACCGAGATCAGAACACCTACGTATGCTTCAAGAGATACCCCGGTCCATACAAAGATAAGAGCACTGGCAAGGACCGAGGCTGAAAGTATCGCATCGAACATAGCATCTGCTCCTGATGCGACAAGTGAACTTGAATCCACTTTTTCTCCCTGCTTTTTCACATATCTGCCCAGTACTATTTTTACAACTATGGCAATCGCAATGATGATGAGTGAAACGGCCTTGTATTGAGGCATCTGGGGATGCATGATTTTTTTGACCGACTCGATCATTGAGGTTATGCCTGCATAAAGTACGAGAGCTGATACGATCATCGCACTCAGATATTCAACTCTTCCATGCCCGAGAGGATGTTTTCTGTCAGGCTTTTTCCCTGCCAGCTTCGCCCCGATGATCGTAACAATAGAAGAAAGTGCATCGGATAAATTATTTACAGCATCAAGAACGATAGCGATAGAGTGAGAAAACAATCCTATAGCCGCCTTTATCGCTGAAAGAGCTACATTTGCAAGGATCCCTATGATGCTGGCTTTTATTATTGTTTTTTGCCGCTTTGAATTATCCATGACCTTTCAAACCCTCCATTATTTTCTTTTCACACATGCATAATTATGTGCGTCATTTATCATTACCCCTGCTGTGTCCGCTTCCCGGCATAACTCTTCTGTAAACCTCTTCAAGATCCTCAGCCGTCCACAGGACCGGAACGGGATAGACCGGGTTTGCTTCTTTGGCAGCATAGCGGGCCATCCTGGGGATGTGTTCTTCTCTGATTGCGTCTATGTGATCCGGTATTCCATAGAATCTGTTCATTTCTTCGAATGCTGCGATGAATTTTTCCGCAAGCTCAGCTTCTGTTTCATCCGCCTTTCCTATGCCCGCACACCTCGCAAGGCGGGCCAGCTTTTTATTAACTACAGGACCGTACATTCTCAGTACGATAGGAGTCAGAACAGCATTTGTCCATCCGTGTGGCAGATCGTACATACCGCTGAGACTGTGCGATACCGCATGGATATATCCGACATAAGCTCTCGAAAGCGCTCTTCCCGCATAGTGTGATGCCAGAAGCATCTGCCTTTCTGCTTCCTCGCTTTTGTGATCCACCGAGTCCTTAAGACTGACAAATATCCATTTGACTGCCAGTTCGCAGTAGTTTCTGGATTCTTTTGTGTGCGATCTGTTAATATAAGCTTCCAGAGCATGCACCAGAGCATCAAGTCCGGTCGATGCTGCGATATCTCTTGGCAGTTCATGAATGGTCACCGGATCCAGCACCGCATATTTGGGTATCAGAGGAAAATCACTGATTCCGAATTTGTGTCTCGTTTCAGAATCCACCAGGATCGTTGTGACTGAGGTCTCGCTTCCTGTTCCGGCCGTTGTAGGTATGGCTATTATCGGCGGCAGCTTTTTCCATACCTTTACGATCCCGGCCAGCTGCGTAAGCTTTTTGTTCGGATGAACGACCCTTATACCGACGGCTTTTGCAACATCCATCGGTGAACCTCCGCCATAACTGATCAGTCCGTCACAGTTTCCCGATATAAATTTCCCATATGCTCTTTCAACAAGATCTGTTGTCGGATTGGGAAACGCCTTGTCAAAAAAGACGTAGTCGGTCCCGGCTGCATCCAGTACATCCGTAAGATTTTTTGAAGCTCCGATAGCGGAAAGATTGCTGTCCGTCACGACCAGCGGTCTTTTGATCCCTTCTTTATTTAAAATATCCGGGATATCGCCGATCGAGTCTATTATATCCGGATCCTTATACGGTAATACCGGCATTGCAACGTAAAAAGCTCCCTGAAAGCCGCGGCAAAATGTCTTTTTAAAAATATTCATATGTCAGTTTCCTTTTTGATGTTTATTATTTTCTGATCAACTATTATGATACCGGCCAAATACCGGCATCCGCTTACTGATTGCTTACTGATTATCTGTACTTCCCGGCAATGTGGCGTGCAACATATACTCCGCTGGCCGAAGCGTGCGACAGCGAGTGTGTAACACCACTGCCATCACCGATCACATAAAGGCCCTTGTGGATCGTCTCCAGATTATTGTCGAGCTGAACTTCCATATTGTAGAATTTGACCTCGACCCCATACAGCAGCGTATCATCATTGGCTACTCCCGGCGCGATCTTATCCAGAGCATATATCATCTCTATGATGCCGTCCATCAGACGCTTGGGCAGCACCAGGCTCAGATCCCCCGGTGTCGCATTCAGAGTCGGACGAACAGTCCCTTCATCTATTCTTTTCTGAACACTGCGGCGTCCCCGCTCCAGATCACCGAAACGCTGCACTATCACGCCTCCTCCCAGCATATTGGACAATCTCGCTATACTTTCGCCATATTCATTGCTGTCTTTGAACGGCTCTGAAAAATGTTTTGCGACCAGCAGCGCAAAATTCGTATTTTCAGTCTTTCTGTTTTCATCCTCAAAACTGTGCCCGTTTACTGTCACTATCCCGTTCGTATTTTCAGAAACAACGATGCCGTTCGGATTCATGCAGAATGTGCGTACACGGTCTTCGAATTTTTCTGTTCTGTAAACGATCTTGCCTTCGTACAGTTCATCCGTTATATCTTCAAAAATAACTGCCGGCAGCTCAACGCGGACGCCGAGATCCACACGGTTTGATTTTGTGGGGATATCCAGCTCACTGCATACAGATTCCATCCATTTGCTGCCGCTGCGGCCTACAGAAATGATGCATTTGTCACCTTCGAAAACTTTTTCTTCAGCATGCTCACTGCCGCTTTCGGGCTTTTCGCTCCTTACCCTGTAGCCATCTTCCATTTTTTCTATGGACTGTATTGCCGTATTAAAATAAAAATCGACTTTATCTTTCAGTTCATCATATATATTACCGAGAACGATATAATTGATGTCAGTTCCCAGATGACGGACCCGCGCATCCAGCAGTTTCAGCTTATTCTGCATGCACTTTTTCTTCATAGCGCTCTTAGCAGTCGAATACATTTTTGTCCCCGCACCGCCAAACCTGCAGTTGATCTCATCTACATATTCCATCAGTTCGATCGCTGTATTACGGCCGATATATTCATGCAAGGTTCCTCCGAAATCGTTTGTTATATTGTATTTCCCGTCGGAAAAGGCACCTGCTCCTCCGAAGCCGCGCATTATCGCGCAGGTTTCACAATTAACACACGACTTTATATTCCTGCCGTCTATCGGACATATTCTCTTTTCAAGAACATTTCCGGCTTCTATTACAGCTATCTTCAGCGTTTTATCGAGTTTTGTAAGCTCATAAGCTGAAAAAATGCCTCCCGGGCCGGCTCCGATTATCAATACATCATATCGCATAGTTACCCTCCTGTATCCTGTCTTGTCCGTATTCTGAAACAACAAAGTATTTTAACACAAATGATCGTTTTTATCTATCCTGATATAATCCAGCAGACTTTTATTGCTGATATCTCTGGGTTCAAAATGAAAAATGCCGCACCAAAGCTGAAGAGCAGGACCCAGAAGTGCCACAGACAGCACTGTTCCCGGTCCGACCGGACCTCCGAGCATCCAGCCTCCCAGAAAAACCATTACCAGTATTCCCATCTGGACCGCTCCGATAGGAATGCCTCTCAGCCTTTTTCCGGTCCCTACTATGAGTGTATCTCTCGGCCCCAGCCCCTGCCCGGAAGACATGCACAGATACTGCGCCAGTCCCATGAACACCAGACCTGCAATATATACACAGATCTTAACTATGTACCCGTTAAATGCAGGCATCAGATCCAGCCATGTGAACAGATCCACAAATACCCCAACAAGTATCGTGTCCAGGATCATGCCAACACCGATCACCTCTTTCATCAGCAGATCGATGATAAAAACGACCACACTGACAGCTATGATCACCTGACCAAAACTGAGCGGGCAATGCATCGAAATACCTTTTGAAAGTATCTCCCATGGAGCAAGCCCAAGTTCTGTTTTTGTCAGACAATATATAACGAATCCGCATATTGCCAGACCGGCTGTATATCTGATCCATTGCAGAAGATCATTTTTTTCTATATTGAGTTTCATGATTCGGATCCACCTGCTTCAGTTCTTGATTAGTTACAATATTTATATCCTTCTTCGGCGTGCTGTCAGGCAACAGAAGTATCATACAACAAAGTCCTGAATGTGTCATGTTTTTTTCATTTGCTATCCTGCTATTTCCCAAAACATACCTTTATTGCTCTGTTATACCGTGATTTGTTCACACTGTTGTGCTAAAATAAATTGTATGCTCCTTAACGGGGATGTATTGCAGCAGAAAAAGTTCAGTTACGCCCCGGGATCAGAGCTCAAACTCAGAAATCAAAACAGATATGGAGAATTACTATTATGTCAGAAAAACAAGACAGCATATATGAAAAATCCGGTTCGGCAGGCAAAAAAACGTCTGTACTCAACATCGGAACTTATGCGCCTGACGGCGATTCAGACGAGAACCTGGTTCGTCTGGCCTCTCCGAGAGCCAAAGGCCTGCTTGGGCTGGTCTTCAGCAGATTCTTTCTTATTGCTGTTTTACTGATTCTTCAGATCGCAATTATCGCCAGCCTTATCATCATGTTTGATGAGAAACTGGGATCAGCAACGACTATTCATTTTATCTTTGCTATTGTAATGGCATTCTATCTGTTCAACAAGGAGATGGACTCATCCGCAAAAATGACCTGGCTTTTTATAATAGCCATGTTACCAGTCGGAGGACCGTTATTCTTCATCTACACTCAGTCCAACATAGGTCATAACAAGCTGAAAAGTGCTGTAAATTCATCGATCGATGAATCGAAAGACCGTATTCCCCAGGATGAATCAGTTCTTGAAGAAATCAAAGATTCACCCTCAGTACTGGGACTGAACAAATATTTGAACAACAGCGGATGCTTCCCTTTATTCAAAAACACAGATGTGCAGTATTATCCCGTAGGGGAGGAAATGTTCGAGAGCATGCTCGATGAACTTGAGAAGGCTGAAGACTTTATATTTATGGAATACTTCATAGTCGATGAAGGCTATATGTTCGGAAAAATACTCGATATTCTGATAAGGAAAGCTCAGGAAGGTGTCGATGTCAGATTCATGTATGACGGAATGTGCGAGATCAGCACTCTTCCCCACAACTACCCTGAGCTGCTGAGACGAAAAGGAATCAAAGCGAAATCATACGCCCCGTTAAAGCCATTCGTTTCAACACACTACAACTACAGAGATCACAGAAAGATCATGGTCATAGACGGCAAGACAGCTTTTACCGGCGGGATCAATCTTGCCGACGAATATATCAACCATATCGTCCGTTTCGGACACTGGAAGGATACCGGCATCATGCTCAAAGGGGAGGCAGTCTCAAGCTTCACTCTCATGTTCCTGCAGATGTGGGGACTCAGAAAAGAACACCGTGATTTCAGCCGGGCAGATATTTCATTCAAAAATGAAAACGGTGATGGATATGTCATGCCTTTCTGCGACAGTCCCATGGACGATGACAAAGCAGCAGAAAACGTTTACATCAGCATGCTGAATACGGCAGAAAAATATGTCTATATCCATACGCCATATCTTATAATGGATGATGAAATGAAATCCGCTATAAGACTGGCGGCATCCCGCGGAGTCGATGTCAGGCTGATCCTTCCCGGCATCCCGGATAAAACTATTCCTTACGCTCTTGCAAAATCCCATTACAAGGCTCTTATCCGGTCCGGAGTTAAGATCTACGAATATACCCCCGGATTCGTCCATTCAAAAGTCTGTCTGAGCGATGACTGCAAGGCGGTCGTGGGAACGATCAATTTTGATTACCGCAGTCTTTATCATCATTTTGAATGCGGTGTATTTCTGTATCAGACGCCTTGCATCAGCGACATCAGAGATGATATCGAAGATAACCTTGAATACTGTGAGCCTGTGACGCAGGAAACTATCAAAAACACCCCGCTGAAATACAAAATCATCGGGGTGCTGATGAAGCCGTTCGCTCCTCTTATGTGATCAGATCCGGATCTTTTGCAGTTCCTCGTAATATCTGTACGGAACAACGAGATCTCCGCGTCCGGTGCCCAGACTGATGCCGGGCTTTGCATCACCGTGAAAATCCGAGCCGCCGCTGTGTAAAAGGCCAAATTCATCAGCCAGATCTGATGCTCTTTTAGTATCCGCTGCATCGAATTTAGAGTATCTTGTCTCCATTGCTGAAAGGCCCTCTTCTTTTGCATGAGGAATGAACCTTCTGAGTTCATCCTCATCCAGATTCAAAAATGGATGTGCAAGGACCGGCACGCCGCCGCAGCTGCGGATGAACCTGATCGTTTCAAACACATCAGGTCTTTCAGGAGGATAAAAGAATCCGCCTCCTTCAAACAACAGCTTATCAAAGGCATCTTTCACGCTTTCGACATATCCCTTTTTAAACAGTATTCTCGCCACATGCGCCCGGTTGAACTCGTCGGCATCCGTTATATCCGTCACCTCTTCATAAGTGATATCATATCCGCCTCTGTTTAGTCTTTCTATCAGAGTGATATTACTTTCATGCTTTGAGGCCTTCATTGGCGCGACATATTCTTCTATGTCCGGCCATGAGGCCTTTGGCAAAAAGAGTCCGACTATATGTACTTCTTTTTTTTCAAATTCTGTCGTAAATTCACATCCGGCAACCAATGTGATATTCTGATGACCCGAATTCGTTTCCGGTCCGGCAGACGATACAGCTGACGCTGCCCCTTCTGACGATTCTGTGCCGTATGATATAAACTCATAAAGACCCTTAGTGGTATTGTGATCCGTCAGAGCAACGGCTGATACCCCTGATTCTTTTGCTATGCGAATTATTTCCGCCGGCGAAAACGATCCGTCCGAATAATATGAATGTGTATGCAGATCACATGTTTTCATTTTGTTTTCTCCTTT
>CADCRD010000170.1 GCA_902803725.1 uncultured Eubacteriales bacterium | reverse complement strand
TATCTGTCATAGTTATGGCAATGATCATGCTCGGCTGCCTTGCGTGGCCGGTCCTTTCCGGAAGCGATCCTGCGAGGATGTATCTTGATCAGCTTAATCTGGCTCCGGGAAGCGGCCACATATTCGGAACAGACACACTGGGGCGCGATATATGGTCACTGATATGGTACGGTGGACTCAGGTCGCTTATCATAGGTGTTCTGGCAACGGTAATATCAACATTCATAGCTGTAGTATACGGAACCATCAGCGGAATGGCCGGCGAGACTGTGGATGGGATAATGATGAGGTTCACCGAGATACTGCTGAGCATCCCGTCTATCCTGCTGATCGTTTTTATGCAGGCTGCCATCGGGCAGAGAAATGTTATAGGAATAACTTTGATAATCGGTATTACGGGGTGGATGAATATATCAAAGATGGTAAGGACTGAAGTACGCAAGATCAGAAATGAAGAATTTGTGCTGATCTCAAAGATGATGGGCGGCAGCTTCTTTCATATCCTGCGCAGACATCTTGCTCCGAATTTCATCAGCACGATCATGTTCATGGTGGTCATGAACGTGCGCTCTGCAATTGTCTCGGAATCAACACTGAGTTTTCTGGGGATCGGTCTTCCGGTCGAGATAATCACCTGGGGCAGTATGCTCAGCCTTTCCGAAAAAGCTCTGCTGTCCGGTGCATGGTGGATAATACTCATTCCGGGTATCTTTCTGGTAGTTACTTTGCTGTGCATTACATCTATTGGAAACTACATCAGAGGCGTGGTGAACCGCAAGGCCAGAAATCTGTAATCGTTGTGTCGGTCAGAGCAAAAGTATGATAGAATAACTACATGCTCGGATATGTTACGATTGAAAAACCGGAACTGAAAATGAAAGAGTTCGAACTGTACAGCGGATATTACTGCGGCGTCTGCAAATCCATTTCCAGACGGCATGGACAGCTGCCCAGATTCGTGCTCTCTTATGATGCTGCTTTTCTGGGGCTGGTGATGGCCGGAGTGAACGATGACAAGAATGAGATATCCCGTGAGCATTGTCTGATACATCCCATAGCTGAAAAGACGATCGTAAGGAATAAAGGCATCGATTACGCTGCTGATGTCATGCTGATCCTTGCGTGGTTCAATCTGCTGGATGATGCCAGAGATGAAGGCAAAATATATGCAAAGGCGGCGACGGGACTCCTGAAAGGAAAGTTCACAGAACTGAAGAACATGTATCCCGAACTGGTGGGAAAGATCGAAACACAGCTCGCTGAGCTGGCTGCACTTGAAAAGGACAGGTGCCGCAATATCGATCAGGTCGCTGAATCATTCGCGAAAATCATGGAGGCGATCTTCACCTGTGACGGCAGGGAGCGCCCGGACGAAACCAACAGAAAACTGGCAGATCTGGGATATCACCTGGGTAAGTGGATATATCTGATGGATGCCTGGGATGATGTCATTGACGATATTGAAAACAAGGTTTATAATCCGCTGAGATACAGACACGAGTATCTTGATGCAGAGCCCTACGATGATTTCCGGAACAGGATCAGGGGCAATGTCGAATTTAATCTGTTCATGTACCTTGATCAGATGGGAAGAGCAGCTGATGCACTTGAAACAAACGATAATTCCAGTATAATAGATAACATAATCCATATGGGCCTGCTGAGGCAGACGGAAAAACTGCTGAGAAAAGGCCTCCCGAAACCGGAATTGCCGAAGGAAGAATAAACCGGATTATTTCAGTAATTATTCAGCGACAGATGGTATGATCTGAGCAGAGACATAAGCAAAGTAAGATAGCGTTATATAGCAGGTTACAGGAGATCAAACAATGAACGATCCATATGAGGTATTAGGTGTCAGCCCTAATGCCAGCGAAGAAGAAATAAAAAATGCGTACAGAGAACTGGTGAAAAAATATCACCCGGACAAATATGTCGACAACCCGCTGGCTGACCTGGCCGAAGAAAAGCTGCGCGAGGTCAATGAAGCTTATGATGAAATAATGAACGGCCGCATGGGATCAGGCGGCGGTTTCGGCAGTGCGGGCGGCGGTGCAGGAGGTCAGTACAGAGGTGATCATGCTGCAGAATTTCAGGCTATCAGGCGTGATTTAGATGCAGGAGATCTTGCGGCTGCAGAGATGAAACTGCGCAGCATCCCGATAAAGAATGCCGAATGGATATTCCTCGACGGAATGCTTGATTACAAGCGCGGATGGTATGACAATGCTCTTTCAAAGATCCGGCAGGCTATGAACATGGATCCGATGAATGAAGAATACAAGAGAGCATATAATTCCCTGATGATGAGTTCACAGGGATACAGAACACAGGCATACGGACGCGGATATCAGACGAATGAAGATCTGCTGTGCCAGGCCTTCCAGTGCTACATCTGTGCAGACTGCTGCTGTGATTGCATATAAGTTCGGTAATAATTGCAGCCGGAAAAAATGTGTTTTCCGGCGGATGGATTTGCAGGATAGTATAGAATGAACAGTAACACAAAAACGATAGCAACTGGCGGGATATGTTTAGCTTTGACGGTGATTTCTCTGTACTTTGCTTCGTTTGTGCCGGGAGCCGAGCTGTCACTTTATGCGCTGGCTTCCGTTTTTGTTTGCGTAATGACAGATGAGAGGGGAGTTGCCGGCGGCGCTCTTGTATATGCAGGGGCATGCCTTCTGGGTTTTGCGATTCTTCCGAACAAGTTTGGTCTATTGCCGTTTGTATTCTTTTTTGGCGCTTATCCTTTGATAAAATTTTATGCCGAGCGGATACATAGCCGCGCCGCGCAGTTTGCTGTCAAGATCGCGCTGTTCTGCGGAGTGTTCTTTGTTGCTTATGCTTTCTTCAGAGAACTTTTCTTTAAGAGTATCACACTGCCTGATGCATCTGTCTGGCTGCTGGCTGCAGGCGGCATCGCGATGTTCATTGTATATGATTACATACTGACAATGGTGATCAGGCTGTATCGCAGAAAAATAAAAAGACAGAAAGATGATTTTAAACTGGGAGAATAGTAAAGATGATTATTTTGGTAATGTGCGGTATCGCCATGATAGCAACAGCTTTTATCATATTTGTGACGATAAGGTTTCAGACGATGGAAGCCGTATATTTTAATGAGAATGGCAAAAAGGGAAAGGGCGAGATAATTGAGGTGGATAAATCGTCAGCTGAATATCACAGCGG
>CADCRD010000169.1 GCA_902803725.1 uncultured Eubacteriales bacterium | reverse complement strand
CGGAGCGTGGGATGCAGTCAACGTCATGCTGAAGGGATTTAATGACAATGTGTACGAAAAATACAAAGATGAGATAAGCAAAAAGGGGCTGGATTTTTATAAGACGATCATAAAGGCTTCGATCATTGAGGGTGAGGCATCAGATCCTGAAGATATGGCAAAGGTATCCAGCGTTATTGATAACAGGCTGAAGAAGGGTATGATGCTGCAGATGGACTCCACGCTGAATTATATCCAGAAGGAAGATAAGGTCATCTCCAGCAAGAGTGATACGAAGGCCAAATCTGCTTATAACACATATCAGCATACGGGACTTCCTCCCGGGCCGATCTGCTCTCCCGGAGAAAATGCTGTCAAAGCTGCGATCGCGCCTGCGGATACAGATTACCTGTTCTTTGTCAATTCTGACAGACTGGACGGGACTCTGACATTCACAAAGACAGAGGCTGAGCATAATAAAGCTGTAAAAAAATTCGAAAAGGCTTATTCTGAGTATCAGAAAAAGAATTCAGACTGATGACATAATCAAAATGAATATTACGAATGATAAAGTAACAGATTATATTTATTCTTTATACAGACCGCTGAATGAGAAGCTGGCGCTGCTGAGAGCCGAAGGCGAAAAAAGGCATGTGCCAGTAATACTCAGGGACAGTGAGACAATGCTCGTTTCGATGATAGAAATGAACAGACCGGCTGCAATACTGGAGATAGGAACTGCTATCGGATATTCGGCAGCCGTATTTTCAGCTGCTTGCACCAGAGCGGGACTTGACACAAAGATAACTACTGTCGAGATCGATCCTCTGTATGCGGCTGATGCCGAGAAAAATCTTGCAGACTTGGGTAATGTCAGACTCATCCGGGGAGATGCCTGCAAGGTAATGAATGAATGGGGATCTGACAGACAGGTTATTTTTGATATGATATTTATCGATGCCGCAAAGAGTCATTATCGCGAATTCTGGGACGAAGCCGTGAAACTGACACATCCCGGCAGCGTGATCGTCTGCGACAACATACTGATGCAGGCCCGTACGGCAGATGAATCATATGATGAGAGAGGCAGATTCACAACGAACATCAAATATATGCGCGAATTCCTGAATTATATCGCATCATATGAGGGTGCAGTGACCAGCATTCTGCCGGTCGGTGACGGAATGAGCATCAGTGTTATCCGGTAATGCATGCATCGCAGATCAGAAGGAATATTTAGCAATGGAAAAGAAAAAAATGGAACTGCTTGCACCGGCGGGCGACCTTGAAAAACTGAAAACAGCAGTCATATACGGAGCCGATGCAGTATATTTTGGAGGAGAAGCATTCAGCCTGAGGGCAGGTGCAGATAACTTTTCACAGGAAGAGATGCGTGAGGGCATACGATTCGCGCATGATCACGGTGTGAAGTGTTATATGACGATCAATATTTTTCCGCATAATGAAGATGTGCTGCCCATCCAGGAGTATCTGCTCAGAATAAGAAATCTGGGAGTTGATGCATTTCTGGTTTCCGATCCGGGAATGTTCGATATCCTGAAAGAGGTAATGGCTGATGCTGAAGTCCATCTTTCGACTCAGGCGAACATGACGAACTGGCGCACAGGTCTTTTCTGGGCACGAATGGGCGTTAAACGCATGGTACTGGCCAGAGAGCTTACACTGACTGAGATCAGCGAGATCAGACAGCACCTCCCTGAGGACATCGAACTTGAGGCATTCGTGCACGGTGCAATGTGCATCTCATATTCCGGCCGCTGTCTTTTGTCGAATTTCATGACAGGCAGAGACTCCAACCGCGGCATGTGTGCACATCCATGCAGGTGGAAGTATGCTCTGATGGAAGAAAAAAGGCCGGGTGAATATTATCCCGTCGAAGAGGATGACCGCGGTACATACATAATGAATTCAGGGGATCTTTGCATGATAGAGCACATAGCTGATATGGACAGGGCAGGCATCTCGAGCCTTAAGATCGAAGGCCGGATGAAGAGCGTGTTTTATGTTGCGACTACAGTTGGCGCTTATCGCAAGGCTATAGATGATTACTACGATGGCAGGCCTTTTGACAGATCGCTGCTTGAGGAAGTGAGCAAGGTAAGCCACAGAAAATTCACTACAGGATTTTTTTACAACAAACCATCGGGTGAAGATCAGGATTATCTGACCAGCGATTATGTCAGAGAATATGCCTTTGCCGGCAAGGTCCTGAGCTATGATGAGAACAGCGGCATGGCGACTGTCGAGCAGCGCAACAAAATGGTCATCGGAGATGAAATAGAAGTGTTCGGTCCGGGTGCTCCGTTCTTTAAGCAGAAGATAGAAGTAATGCTGGATGAAAATGGTGAGCCGATAAGCTCAGCGCCGCATGCACAGCAGATCGTGAAAATAAAGATGGATCAGCCGGCCGGCGAAAACTATCTTATAAGGAAAAAGAAAACAGACAAAGTGATGAAATGAGAAAGGATAAAAAATGGACAGTACTCCTGACCCCGGATCGTATCCGGATTTTGAAACAGTAATTGCATGTGTATTACTGCTGATAAGCGCTCTGGTCTCAGCAGGCCAGCAGGCCATATCGGCAATGAACAAAAATGAAATAAGGCAGCAGGCGGATGACGGAGAAAAGAAGGCAAAACATCTGGTAAAGATACTGGAAGATCCATCGGGATTTTTTTCCGCAGCCAATGTAACGGTGACCTTCTTCGGATTTGCGATATGCACCATAGTGGTGCATCTTGTAAAAATGCCGCTCTATGAATTTTTTTCAGATAAATATCAGCACTATCTGTATGATATATCACTGATAATACTTGTCATGGCGACAGCAGGAGCATATTTGGTGCTGGGTGTTTTATTCCCGCACCAGATAGCTCTTCACCATCCGGAAAAAACAGCCCTTAAACTTACAGGGCTGATCCGTATTGTTTCAGCCGTATGCATTCCTTTCGTTGCTCTGATCAGAGGTATAACGGCATTGATGCTGAAGCTTACGCGGCAGGGATCTTTCATAAAAGAAGAAGCTTTCTCTGAAGAAGAAGTCATGTCGATGCTTGAGGCAGGCCGTGAGTCGGGGGCGATCAAAGAAGAAGGCAAAAAGATGATCGACCAGATCTTTGCGTTCGATGACAAAGTCGCTTATGAGATCATGACCCCAAGGACCGATGTCTTTATTATCGATATCCAGGATGACAAGGAAGAATACACAGATGAGCTGATGGAGATGCATTACTCGAGGATCCCTGTGTGCGACGGCGACAGCGACAATATCATCGGTATATTGAACATAAAAGACTACATGATAGAGGCGCATGAAAAGGGTTTTGAAAATGTTGATATCCTGAATTTGCTGAGAGATCCCGTATTCGTTCCTGACACCAAGAAGATAGATACACTTTTCCTGGAACTTCAGAAGGGCAAACAGCATATCGCGGTCCTGATAGATGAGTATGGCGGTTTTTCAGGTATAGTCACCATGGAGGATATCATTGAGGAGATCGTCGGTGATATCGATGATGAATTTGATGAAGAAGAACCTGAGATCGAAAAGATAAGCGACTCGGTTTACTATATTGACGGCTCGATGGATCTTGATGATGTAAATGAAGAGACGGGCTCAGCGCTTGAATCTGAAGACAATGAGACAGTCGGCGGCCTGATAATCGATCTTATGGGAGAGATCCCCGAAGACACACAGGCAGGTGACTCGCGCGAAGGCATCAAAGTGGAATATGAAAACTATATCTTCACTGTTGAGAGTGTCCGTGAGCGGAGGATCGAGCGTGTCAGGATGCAGATACTCCCGAAGAATGAGGATGATGATGCAGAGAATGAACATGAGGCCGGGTAAGCAGCAAGGGTTTGCTTTCAGAAACAGCAGTAAAAAAGAGGAGCATAAATGCGTATAGCATTCCATACATTAGGATGTAAAGTCAATCAATATGAAACAGAGAGCATGCGTGAGCAGTTCAGAAAAGCAGGGCACAGTATCGTCGGTGAGACTGATGCTGCAGATGTCTATATCATCAATACCTGCACTGTTACGAATCTTGCTGACCGTAAGTCACGTCAGTATATACGCAGGATGAAAAAACAATGTCCGGACAGCATGATCTGTGTAACCGGATGTTATGTTCAGATAAAACCGGATGAGGTGGCTGCGATCGAAGGTGTTGATATCATTGCCGGAACTAATGAGAAAGAGAACATCCTGGGATACGTCGAGGGATTTGCGAGCGGAGCAGACACCGGAAACAGACATGTTTTGCCGTATGAAAAACTCAGCGAATACACAGGCAGCGGGATAATCACTTCTATGGAGTCACGCACCCGTGCATATATCAAGATCGAGGACGGATGCGACAGATTTTGTTCTTATTGTGTAATTCCGTATGCCAGAGGAAAGGTACGCAGCCGCAGAATGGATGAGATCCTGGCTGAGGCAGAAAACCTTGTGGCAAGAGGATTTAAAGAACTGATCCTGACAGGTATCAACACAGCTCTGTATGAAGACCTGCCGGGTCTTCTGGAAAAGCTGGATGATCTTAAAGTATCTGAAAGTACCGGCGGGAACGAAAAGGAGTTTCGGGTACGTCTTTCTTCTTTGGAACCCACTGTAGTAAATGCGGAATATGTAAAGGGCCTGTTCAGATTCAGGCGTCTTTGCCATCATCTCCACCTCAGTATGCAGAGCGGCAGCGATAATGTGCTGAGGGCAATGAAGAGAAGATATGATATGGCCGGGTACATGCAGATAGTTGATGCCCTGAAGGGATTTGACCCTCTGTATGGTATTTCCACAGACATCATTGCAGGATTCCCGGGTGAAACAGATGATGATATCAAAGACAGTATCGATGCCATAGGG
>CADCRD010000168.1 GCA_902803725.1 uncultured Eubacteriales bacterium | reverse complement strand
GTTATGGTCTATGATGTGCCGGATGAGGAATCAGATGACGAATAAACTGAAAGTTTTTCAGAGATAATTAAGGAAAATATGAATAATAATATAAATTTGAAAAAAATTTCAGTTGTCTGATATTTCACGTGTGATATATGGATCACCGGATAACTGATGATGAAACAGTAAATAATATAGTAATGACAATTAACATAGAAAAGACAAGATAAAAGAAGGGAGAATAAAGATCCAATGGGAATTCTTGAAAAGGTGTTCGGTGATCTGAATGCCAAAGAAGTCAAAAAAGTTGAAAAGATAGTTGATAAGATAGAGGCTCTCGACGAGGAAATGCAGGCTCTTTCAGATGATGAGCTCAAGGCGAAGACCCCTGAGTTCAAAGAGAGACTGGCAAACGGAGAAACGCTGGATGACATTCTGGTCGAAGCATTTGCTGTCTGCCGTGAGGCGGATGCCAGAACGCTGGGCCTGAAGCCGTTCCGTGTACAGCTCATTGGCGGTGTTGTCCTTCATCAGGGGCGTATCGCAGAGATGAAGACCGGTGAAGGAAAGACACTGGTCGCTACGCTGCCGGTATATCTGAATGCGCTGGAAGGCAAGGGAGTCCATGTCGTCACTGTCAACGATTATCTGGCAAAGCGTGACGCGGAGTGGATGGGCAAAGCTTATACATTCCTTGGGCTGACGATAGGCTGTGTCATCCACGGCATCAGTGAGGAAGAGCGTCAGGCTGCTTACAGAGCCGACATCACTTACGGAACGAACAATGAATACGGCTTTGACTACCTGAGGGATAACATGGTGGTCGAAGTCGAGGAAATGATGCAGAGAGAACTGAACTTTGCCATTGTCGACGAGGTCGACTCTATCCTGGTCGACGAAGCAAGAACGCCGCTCATCATTTCGGGACAGGGGCAGGAGTCTACGGATCTGTACAAAAAGGCAGACCGGTTTGTGAAGACTCTGTCAGAAAACGACTACAAAGTAGATGAAAAGGACAAGCAGGTCTCGCTGACTGAAGAGGGCGTGGATAAATGCGAAAAATATTTCGATATAGATAATTTCGCTGACCCTGAGCATATGGAAATCAACCATCACGTCATGCAGGCTCTGAAGGCGCACACTCTGATGCACCGCGATATCGACTATATCGTCAAGGACGGCGAAGTAATAATAGTTGACGAGTTTACGGGCCGTCTGATGTTCGGACGCCGTTACAGTGACGGGCTGCACCAGGCGATCGAGGCTAAAGAACATGTGCATGTCCGTTCAGAGTCAAAGACTCTGGCAACGATCACCCTGCAGAACTATTTCAGGATGTACAACAAACTTTCCGGCATGACAGGTACAGCTAAAACGGAAGAAGATGAATTCCGCGAGATATATAACATGGATGTTGTGGTCATTCCGACTAATAAAGAGGTCATAAGAGAGGATCTGCCGGACGCAGTATTCGGAACTGAACACGGAAAATACAAGGCGATCGTTGACAAAGTCTGCGCGGCCCATGAGAAGGGACAGCCGGTCCTGGTCGGTACGATCTCGATCGAAAAATCCGAGTTGATAGCTGATATGCTGAAAAAACGCGGCGTCAAAAACTTCAATGTGCTGAATGCCAAGCAGCATGAGAAGGAAGCTGCCATCGTAGCAGAAGCAGGCCGTGAAGGCGCAGTCACGATCGCGACCAACATGGCAGGCCGTGGTACCGATATCATCCTGGGCGGCAATCCGGAGTTTCTGGCAAGAAAGGAAATGGAAAAACAGGGTTATGACGCGGAAACGATCGCTTATGCTTCATCGATCATTCCTACGGACGACGAGAATATCCTCAAGGCAAGGGCAGTGTTCAATGAACTGAATTCAAAATATACAGAAGAAAGAAAAGATGAACAGCAGCGCGTGCGCGATCTGGGAGGTCTTTGCATCATAGGCACGGAAAGACATGAGTCCAGACGAATCGATAATCAGCTGAGAGGCCGTTCGGGGCGTCAGGGTGACCCCGGAGTGACGCAGTTCTGTATCTCGCTGGAGGACGAACTGATGAGGCTGTTCGGCGGCGAACGTATGAAGGGCATCGTTGACAAGCTGGGAGTTGAGGATGACGAACCGATCGAATCAGGCATGGTATCCCGTTCGATCGAAAATGCTCAGAAAAAGGTGGAAGGCCGCAACTTCTCGATACGTAAATACGTGCTGCAATATGATAACGTCATGAACAAACAGCGTGAGATAATTTACGATGAGAGAAGAAAGGTGCTGTTTGGTGAGAATCTCAAGCCATACATTCTGAACATGACGGAAGGTCTTGTGAAAAATGAGGTCGATCCGATCACGATGGAGTCAAAGTATTCAGAGGAATGGGACTTTGATACGCTGAATGAAAACCTGAAGAAGATCACAGACCGGTTCGAAGGCATAGAATATGACGCTGATACTCTCGGACTTCTGACTCCCGAGCAGCTGCTGGATGATGTCATGGATGAGTTCAGAAGGCTGTACGATGAAAAAGAAGCTGAAGTCGGCGAGGACATCATGCGTGAGCTGGAACGCAGGATACTGCTCCAGATCGTGGACAGCAAGTGGATGGATCACATAGACGCGATGGATCAGCTGAAGAGCGGTATCGGCCTCAGAGGTCTCGGCGGTCAGGATCCGGCAGGGGCTTATGCTGAGGAAGGTTTTGATATGTTCGAGGAAATGACTGCGGCCATTCAGGAAGAGACTGT
>CADCRD010000167.1 GCA_902803725.1 uncultured Eubacteriales bacterium | reverse complement strand
CCTTGCAACCCCATAACCCCTTACGGTATAAGCAAGAATGCTTTGCGTGAACTGACAAAGATAATCACAAATAAGTATAATATAACATATCAGTGGCTCAGAGGTTATTACATAGTAGGAAACTCCGGATACGGCAGCTCGATTTTTTCAAAGATAACCGCCGCTGCAAAAGAAGGAAAAAAAGAGTTTCCATTTACACTCGGTCAGAATCAGTATGATTTTATTGATTATGCTGATTTTTGTAAACAGGTTTCTGCTGCTGTCGGTCAGGACAAAATAAACGGAATTATCAATATCTGTTCCGGCAGACCCGAAAAGCTTTCGGACCGTGTTGAAAGATTCATAAAAGAAAACTGTTATGATATCAAATTGAAATACGGAGCTTTTCCTGACAGACCGTATGATTCAAAGGCAGTATGGGGTAATGATCAAAAGATCACAAGCATTCTTGAGAATGCTTCCGAATAACAAATCACAGGAGAGTTGCTATGCATCCCGTCAAGTATTTTTGGATAATGAGAGGCTTGTTTTCAAAGATTTTTTTTAAGCATTTCGGTAATATGTCCTATCTTGGAAAGCCTCTTTATATCGAAGGTAAAAGAAAAATAAGTGTGGGCAATCGTACAAGAATTTTTCCGGGGCTTAGAATGGAAGCTTTGCAGGATGCCTCGATCCATATAGGATCAAATACTGTTATTGAACAAAATGTGCATATAATATCCATGGGAAGCGATCTGACAATCGGTGATGATGTTACAATTGCTCCGAATGTATTTATCACAAATGTAAATCATAATTATCAGGATCCGCAAAAAAGCGTGATGGATCAGGGTTACAGTATGAAAAAAACCGCTATCGGAGACGGCTGTTTCATCGGATACGGGGCTGCAATTCAGGCTGGGACTGTTTTGGGCAAGCACTGTATAGTCGGTTCAAATGCTGTGGTAAAGGGTGTCTTTCCCGATAATTGTGTTATTGTAGGTATCCCTGCCAGAATCGTCAAAAAATATGATCCTGAATCAAATAAATGGGAATCTGTAAAAAGCGAGGAGATCAAATGATATCGGTCTGTATGGCAACATATAACGGCGAAAAATACATAGAATTACAGTTAAGATCTATCTTGCCGCAATTATCAGAAGATGATGAGGTTATTGTTTCTGACGACGCATCAACCGACCAAACTCTTGATGTAGTAAGACGGCTTAATGATAATCGTATAAAAATCGTTCACCATGAAACAGATCACGGCTATACCAGAAATTTTGAAAATGCTCTGAAATATGCAAAAGGTGATTATATCTTTTTGTCCGATCAGGACGATGAGTGGCTTCCCGAAAAAGTACAGGTTACTTTGCAGGCGTTACAAAATGCGGATTTTGTTGTTTCTGACTGTATTACAAAGGATGAGCAGGGAAATGTTCTTGATCCCTCAAGATTCAAAACTTTCAAGATAAAAAAGGGATTCTGGAGATTAATGATAAAAACCAGATACCTTGGATGCTGCATGGCTTTTCGCAGAAATGTTTTACAGGCGGCGCTTCCTTTTCCGGAAAACTCCTACTATGTTGAACATGATCTTTGGCTTGCGGCTGTGGCGGAATTGTACTTTAAGGTCGAACTTATCAATCAGCCGCTTATTATCTACAAAAGACACGGAAACAATACTTCCGATGCCGGTACCGGAAAAGGCTATCCGATGAGTGTAAAGCTGAAAAGAAGACTTTACAGATTAAAATGCCTTAGGAGAATAAAGAAAAAAATAAAGAATATAAAGGAACAATCAGTATGAAAGCATTGTTTGTGGCGAATCTGGATCTTTCCGAAACAGAAGGTATCTATAAAAAAGTAAATGCCCAGGCCGAAGCTGTCGGTCAGGCAGTCGGAATGTGTGATATTGTTACAAGAAAAGGCAAAAAAGCAAAAATCAGAAATTGTGAAACCGGAAAAACGATAGTCAGCGATGAGGATTTTCTTGACTATGTTCTAAAGCAGATTAACAGCTCTGATATTCAGCTTATCTATGTCAGACACATGATACCAAGCTTTAAGCTGATCAAAGTTCTGAAAGCAGCTCAAAAAAAGGGAATAAAGATTTACTATGAAATACCCACCTATCCATATTTTGGTGAACAAATCAAGGTATCCAAAAGAAAACACAGGGCAATTGCAAAGGTATCTATTGATATCTTTTTCTGGCCGATGATATATAAGCATATAGACAAACTTGTGGTTATCAGGAGCAGCTCCAAGGCCAAGAAATACAGTAAAATGGTTGAAATCACCAACGGTGTAAAGACAGACGGGATTGTCAGCAAAGAATACAACAAAAACAATTCTGAAAACAACAAAGTATTTCGTATGGTAGCAGTTGGAACACTCTACCCGTATCATGGCTATGACAGAATAATAAAGGGTCTGCAGCTCTGTAATGAACAGATAAATGATGTGACTGTTGAATTTCATGTAGTAGGCAGCAGTTTTACAATAGATGAATTGAAAGATAAAGTAAACAAGATGGGATTAAAGCACGTAATCTTTCATGGAGTAAAAACTACCGAAGAACTGAATGAGCTTTATGACCAATTTGATGTTGGATTGGGTTGTTTGGCATTGCATAGAAGAAATGCCGATATAGATACCACCTTAAAGATAATTGAGTATTACTGCAGAGGGGTACCCGTTATCACAAGCGGCAAGTCTCCGCTGCTTGATAAACGCTTTACTCTGACTGTTGCAGATAACGAATCAGCAATTGATATAAAACAGATCTATGATTATTTTTGCAAGATTGATAATCAATCTTTAGTTCAACTGTCTGATATTGCTAAAAATCAGTTTTCTTGGAATAATATTATGCATCGACTATTGACAGAAGATGCATAAATATTTCTTTTGTCAGGAGTATGTAAGATGACTAATATTAGGGAAAAAAACATTAAAGGTAATATTTTGTTACAATTTGGCATATTCCTGTTCTTGAGCAACGCTCTGTTCAAATACTTTATGCCTTCTGCTGTAACAAAAATTCTTCCCATCATATCTGTTCTAATTATAATTTTTAGCTTAAATAACAGAATCGTATTTTCGATCAAAAATGTTCATATTTTACACATTTCATTTGCTTTTGTTTGGTTTATTGGTTGTATCTATTCAACATCTTCTACCAAAGGATTAGGCTTTGTTGCTTCCTATTCTTTGTCAATGCTGATCATTATTCTGATAGCTTTTTGTGATATCAAAGTAGAGAGAATAGTATTTTTTATTGGTGTGGTTTGTTCTGTATTCTCTGCTTTGGTAATTATACAGCCAATTATGCCTCAGCTGGTCAGCAGAATAATTGACTTTTTGCCCTATACTTTTGATCAAAAGTACGAAATGAATTACTGGTCTTCAAGATTGGGAATGTACAGCGGTATTTTCCCTGACAGGGCAGCGGCTGCGTTCTATTCTTCTGTTTTGATTTGCTGCGGTCTGTATATTATGTATCATCATTATAACAAACTAATCCAAAAATTTCCAGGCATTGCTTTTGTTGTTATGGGTGCATTGAGCCTGTTAATGACAGCCAAAAGAGGACATTTGGTAGCCGCTT
>CADCRD010000166.1 GCA_902803725.1 uncultured Eubacteriales bacterium | reverse complement strand
GTACGATCCATGCAAGCCACGACTTTCGCATTCTTCAGTGCTTCTGCGATCTCTTCTCCCGGGAAAGGTCTGAACATTCTTATCTTCAGCAGGCCTGCTTTGATACCCTTGTCTCTCAGAAGATCAACTGTATCTTTACCTGTTCCTGCTGCCGAACCCATGATAACCATCACGTAATCAGCATCTTCTGTCCTGTATTCTTCGAACAGTCCGTATTTACGTCCGGATATTTTTTCAAAATCAGCAGCTACTTCGAGAGCAACTCTCTTGGCGTTATTCATTCCCATGAGCTGGCTGTATTTAGCTTCCATGTAATACGGCGGATTCGTATATGGACCGAATGCTGCAGGATGCTCCGGATTGAGCAGCCAGCTTGCCGGATTATATTCACCTACGAAATCTTTAACCACTTCGTCTTCGAGCAGCTCAATGTTCTGTACGCCGTGCGATGTGATAAATCCGTCCTGGCAGATCATGATCGGGATCCTTACGTCCTCATGTTCAGAAATACGATAAGCCTGTACGAAATTATCATAAGCTTCCTGATTCGTTTCTGCAAAGATCTGGATCCACCCTGAATCTCTTGCACCCATTGCATCTGAATGGTCGCAGTTGATGTTGATCGGACCCGAAAGCGCGCGGTTAACTACTGCCAGCGCGATCGGCAGTCTGTTGCTGGCAGCTACGTACAGCATCTCCCACATGTAAGCAAGTCCGCACGATGACGTAGCAGACATCGTTCTGGCACCTGCCGCCTCTGAACCTATGCAGGCGCTCATTGCGCTGTGTTCTGATTCAACAGGCACGAATATTGTATCTGTCTGACCGTTAGCAACAAAACTCGAAAAATACTGCGGAAGTTCTGTTGATGGTGTTATCGGATATGCCGGCATTACGTCAGCATGCACCTGCCTCATCGCCGTTGCGATGGCTTCATTTCCTGATAATCTGTCCTTTATTGCCATTACTTATTCCCCCTTTCTCATCTCGATCGCATCGAAGGGGCAAGCTGCTGCACAGATGCCGCATCCCTTGCAATGGTCATAATCAAAATCCAATCTTTTTCCGTCAACTACGGGTATGGAGCTGTCCGGACATACCGGAGCGCAGATCAGGCACTGCTTGCATTTATCTTCAATAAATACCGGAGTGTCTATACGCCATTCACCGGTATTGAATTCCTTAGCTGTACCGCCGCCATCAATTATGCAGCCTGTTGTAAGGTCCTGCCATCTGACGTCTTCGCCTTGTTTTTTGATATCAGTTATCATTCAAATTACCTCCTAATTTACCTCTGCCAGTGTCATCTTCAGCGCATTCATGTTGCCTTCGATAACCTCCGGTTTGTGAGCGAATTTGTGTTTGTATGAAGCTTCCATCTCATCGAGGAATTTTTGCTCGTCCATCACGCCGCTCACCTTTACTACTGCGGCCAGCATCGGTGAGTTCGGGAAATATTTCCCCAGAGCCTCGACAGATATCCTGCGGGCATCGACAGTTATTACTCTGCCTTCATATCCTTTGAGCAATGGTCTTATCTCATCTGCGCTCTTTGAGGTATTAACAATTATTCCGCCTTCTTTTTTCAGGCCGGCCGTAACATCTACAGATTCCAGTAATGTTTCGTCAACAACCACTACATAATCCGGATAGTAGATATTCGAATGAACACGAATATCTTCGTTACTCAGCCTGTTGTACGCTGTGATCGGTGCACCCATACGTTCCGGGCCATATTCCGGAAATCCCTGAACATACATTCCTGTACTGAACGCAACGTCAGCCAGCAAAAGCGAAGCGGTCTTAGCCCCCTGGCCGCCGCGGCCATGCCATCTGATTTCTGTCAGCTGTTTCATGAAATCTTTACCTCCTTACATAATATATTGACATCAAAAAATGTAACAACAAGTTTACTATTGTTTTAATACCTTAACACTATTATCTCACTTTTCAGAATAATTGCAACATTAATGTGATAAGGAAAGTGACAAAAGAACCGTCCCCTTGTCACACCCTTGTCACAATCATTGCAGCACTTTTGCAAGTTCACACATCAGCACATTTACATCCACCGGTTTAGCTATATGCGCCTTCATACCCGCATCCAAGGCTGCCTGCACATCTTCCTGAAATGCATTTGCTGTCATTGCCAGGATCGGGATGCCTGCCAGCTGCGGGTCATCCAGTGCCTGTATCTTCGACGCAGCTTCGAATCCGTCCATGACCGGCATCTGAATATCCATCAGGATCGCATCGTAATATCCCGGATCAGAAGCTTCAACCATGTCTACAGCTATTTTCCCGTTTTCTGCTGTCTCAACTTCAAAACCCTTTCCGGATAGTATCATAACGGCAATTTCCATGTTGATCTGGTTGTCTTCAACTAAGAGAAGCCTCTTTCCTGTAAAATCAGCCGTCCCTTCCAGATCAGGCGTTTCATCATTGTCCTGTGACTTTACTTCCGTTTCTTCGGCTATTTTCATTTTCAGACATACGATGACTTCGGTTCCGCTGCCCGGAGATGTTACGACTTCGATCGTTCCTCCCATCAGATCTATTATGTTCTTTGTTATGGCCAGACCCAGTCCGGTGCCTTCGATACCACTGTCAGTTGAGCTGCGTTCCCTTTCAAACGCATTGAACATCTTATCCACAAACTCTCTGGACATACCAATACCACTGTCTCTTACACGGATCTCATATGATCCATAGCCTCCTTCATCCGCAGCATTCTCCCATAAAGAGATATAGACACTTCCGCCCTCAGGAGTGAATTTATATGCGTTGCTTATCAGATTCAGCATCACACGATTCAGGTTCTTTTTGTCACACCAGACATACCGGTCTTTTACATTCGGCTCATACACATGAAATTCCAGCCCTTTTTCCTGCATTTGCTGACGGAAGATATCTTTGATCTCACCCACCAGTCCATACAGGTCTGCCGGTTCATAATTTTGCTCCAGATGCCCGTTCTCTATACGGCTCATTTCCAGTATGTCATTTATCAGTTCCAGAAGGTGCTTGCTGGAAACATCTATTTTATCAAGATACTCTTTCACAGTATTAATTGATTCCTCTCTTCTGGCCAGATTTGTATAACCGATAATGGCATTCATCGGGGTTCTGATATCATGAGACATATTAAACAGGAACCGGCTTTTCGCCAGACTGCCCTCAACAGCACGGATCTTTTCACGCTCAGAGTGTTCGTGTTTTTCTCTGACCACCTTCTGTATATACAACATTACAACCATGCCCGTGAATATTATGATCATAAGGACAATGCCGCTGCGCAAAATCATTTCATCCATCTGTGCTGTATCAGACAGCGCAGCCAGCCTTTTTCCGATCCACATCAAAGCCGAATACACCAGCAATGCGAACATCACCGTTCCGGAAATCGACATTCCGCTATATACCGTCAGCTGGCTTTCACGTATCGTTCTCCAGTAAAATACAAATCCCAGAAGGCACCACAGCGAAAGCAGGAGAAAAGCCTCGCTGTTCATCGCATCTATGACCGTCAGCTCGGGGACCAGCTGAACGACAACAAACACGGCCGCAATGGCCGTTCCGATGATGCCTGTGATCATGATTTTCCTGTTGTTTTCCATTCTTGCAAGCCTGAACACTGCGGCGCTGGTATACCCATATGCGACGATCGCGCCAAACGAGGTCAGGTCAACAAACCAGATCAGTGTGTTTCTCCCCAGAAATGATATCAGTATGGAAAGAATCATTATAAAAAGTATGCTGTATGTCGTATTTGAAAATTTTTCTGAAAGGATCTTATCCTCTGCCATCGTAGACAGCACTCTGATCATGGCACGGTACGCACCGATGATCCCCGTCATTATAGCAGCTACTGCTGTGATACCAATGATCATGAGTCCGAATTCGCCCAGCAGAGATTTTGCCGCATAAAACGTCGGAACAGCTTCCAGTCCATTATGGCTGCCCAGGCTGCTTATATACGCCTGCCAGGAATCGTATCCGTCAGGTATTACCGAAATGCTGACCAGCGTAAGC
>CADCRD010000165.1 GCA_902803725.1 uncultured Eubacteriales bacterium | reverse complement strand
GGTTACTCTCAGGTGCTGTGGATCGACGGTGTTGAGAGAAAGTATGTCGAAGAAGCCGGCGGTATGAACGTAATGTTCCGGATCGACGGAAAGATGGTGACTCCGCAGCTGAACGGTTCGGTGCTTCCTGGCATCACGAGAAAATCTGCGATCGAAATATTCAATGACTGGGGCGATGAGGTCGAGGAGAGACTGCTGTCTGTCGATGAGCTGATCACGGCGATTAAAGAAGGGCGTGTCAGTGACGCTTTCATGATCGGCACTGCTGCCGTTATATGCCCGATCAGCGGGGTGGCATACGGTGACGAGCTTTACGAGATCGAAAATGGTGAAACGGCGCAGAAAATATATGATGCGATAACTGACATCCAGTGGGGCAGATCAGAAGACAAATACGGCTGGTGCGTGAAAGTCGGCTAGTTCAGCTGCAGAATGAAGTGAAAAGTAAACAAGGACTGTCTGCGGGCGGTCCTGTTTTTTGCCGTTGATTTTATGGCCGGCATTTTGAGCGCTGCCGGCCGCAACAGCGGGTTGCGTGAAACGGCGCCGGATTTGTGATATATAATAATCATGAAGATAATTGCCCTGAAATATGGAGGTTGCAGAATGACGACAAAAGATGTTTTGCTTGATCTAAGAACAAAGAGTGGTATGTCGCAGGATGAACTGGCAGAGAAAGTATTCGTGACCCGCCAGGCGGTGTCGCGCTGGGAGAACGGGGATACGGTGCCGAACACAGATACACTGAAACTTCTTTCGAATTTGTTTGATGTTTCCATCAATACGCTTCTCGGAGCGCCGCGTCAGCTGGTCTGCCAGTGTTGCGGCATGCCTCTTGAAGATGCGATCATCGGCAGGAACAAAGACGGCTCGATGAACGAGGATTACTGCAAGTGGTGCTATGCCGACGGGACTTACACCTACAGCAACATGGATGATCTGATCGATGTGTGCGCATAGAACATGGCGAATGAAGATTTTTCCGAAGAGCAGGTGCGTGAATACATGAAGCAGATGCTGCCGGGTCTTGACTACTGGAAAAAATACGATGAGCTCAGCGACAACGGAGAATTTGAGGCATTTAAAACACAGCTTATACAGGAAGTAAATGCTCTTCACATTGAAGGAATGCCGAAACTGGAAAAACTGAACGCCCTCGTCGGCAAATTCGTCAATCTGGAATACAGGCTTCCCAGCGGCGTGGATGTGAAGTTTCTGAAAGACCAGACAACGTATCTTGGCAACCAGCTGGAGTCTGAATTCGGCGGGGGCAGATGCTTTGGGGTGCTCGCAAATATGGATTTTATCCTGATAAGCACATACGGTGAAGGCGGGGCCGATCCGGAACTGGTTCTGTATAAGAAGAGATGATCTTACTCTTTTTTCGTGACCATATAGACACCAGCGAGGATCATTGCGCAGGCGATGAAGTGGATGTATGACAGAGGTTCGCCGAGGAAAACTACACCGGCGAACAGTGAGATCACAGGCTGGATATTCGTGTAAGATGTTACCTTTGAGACCTCGAGGTAATTCGTCGCATAGTTCAGGCAGAGAAAGGCCCCTATAGATGCAACGATTGAAAGGTAGAGGATCGGAAGGATCGCGTATGGCTCTGTGAAAATGTCGATAAATCGTGGCATGAAACTGCTGCCGTTCTTTATTGCAGCGAATGAAACGAACACAGCGCTGCCCATGCATATCATGATGTATGTCCGCTCAAACGCGGTAAAGTCTTCAGCAGTCGATCTGCTGAGGATAGTGAACAGCGAAGCAGACAGTACAGCAAGGAGCATAAAAATGATACCCTTTATCTGCACGGCTCCGGTGCTGCCCTGAAGATATGACAGCAGGCTGACCCCTGCGATAGAGCAGAATATCCAGAAAAACTTACTGGCTGCGACCTTTTCTTTCAGTATTACGATAGACAGCAGCGTTGCCGCGATCGGAATAAGTGAAATGATGATGCCGGCAAACGATGAGTTGGTATACTGGATGCCCAGGGTCTCCATGATAAAATAAGCTATAGGCTGGCAGAAGCCGAGAGCAAGCAGCTTCAGTATCGGTTTTCCTTTATAACTCACCTTGACAACACCGATCAGCAGCAGCGCGGACATGCATATAAAGCTTATCGAAAATCTGACAGCAAGGAGCATAGATGCGTTCGTATGATCGAGCGCCAGCCTTGTTGCCAGGAACGTGAATCCGAATATTGTATATGTTGTCAGTGCGGCTAAATTGGCTCTTTTGTTTTGCATTTTCGTTCTTCCTTTCACATGGGTTGATTATATATGGCGGGCTGATACAATTCCACAGTATATTTTGATATCGCTGTATGAAACATTGCTTTCTGCAAAAAACCGACAAAGTAAAAGGAAAAACGCGGGAAAACCAAAAATACATTGACTTTTCAATGTTCAGAGATTAAACTATTCTAGTGTCGCGATTCAGGATGGAAATGACCGTCCGCGAGGAGCGCAGCTAAGTTAATTTTAGTCACGCCGAAGGTGATTGGATGAAGGGCGCATGATCTTCTCACGGATAATGCGGACCGGCAGAGATCTTAGTAGGCGGTACCGAAAACGATCATTGATCTGAGTAGGGAGAAAGGAAAGAAAAATGTCATCATTTATTCAGAAACCTGCAGAGGTTGAGCGTAAATGGTACGTAGTCGATGCCGAAGGTAAAACACTGGGCAGAATG